>NZ_JBIUWM010000003.1:0-208816 GCF_044743445.1 Pseudomonas sp. NPDC087615
GCCTTGAACTATCGCTCTCCGAGGGAGTTCAGGCGCTTAGCGGCAGCATCAATTTAACGGGGAGTTGGTGTCCGGTTTGGTAGGGGCAAGTCCACTAGCCTTGTTCTACAACGCTCTCTGGCGCTGTTTCGAGGTGATCACCTTCGCTGCCTTGGCTTTCTTCATTGATCTCGCCATCTTCACTGGCCTCGTCGTTCCCGTTGAACCTAAACCTTATTGGCACAGGCGCCTGGTCGTCCTCTACCGGGGAATAGAAGCCTTTGCTGATCTTTTTCGTGTAGCTTTTCGAGTAGAAAGTACCCATCGCGTTAGCGAAAATCTTTCTCCACTCGACTGAAGAAATTAATGTGAGTCTGTTGAACCGACCATGGATTTCATCCGCTAGGGCATTCACGTCCATGACCGCTCCGGGTTTGAAAGTAGCAATCCTTACCTGAGCGAAAATGAAAGCGATCAAATAGAATCTTCGCCCTTCGGGTAGTTGGACTTTGAGTACATTTGAGCGGATTTTGTTTCGTTCCGCACGGAATAGCGAGGCGGCGGCGGCAATGTTTAGTGACAGGTTCGGTTGCAGCTCACGAATACGATCTTTAGGCAGCTCACCGGACACCACTCCATCCATCAAGAGGACTTCATCTATGATAGATTTGTCCGGATATGGCGTTCTGTCTACCTCTGTTTCACACAGCTTACAAATAGGTTTGGCGATGTCAGTGTGTGGTGTTAAGTCGCCACACTCCTTGCATGCATAGAACATTAATCTTTGCGGAGAGTACGACTCCGGAGAGTCAGCGGAATCTGGCGATGACGGATTGATTTTGGCCAAATGGAAACTACTAGTTGAGTTTTTCGGCCAAAAAAAGATGGGCTGAGGTAGCTTGTGCGCCAGATAAGCGATCCACATTTTCACCAGTGACTGATCTTCGTCTGCCTCTATGAGCCAGGCTCGCCAAGATTCGGCCCAGGAAATGTTAAGGCTAGCGAGATTTAGCGGTGTTCTTTTTGTGGAGCGAGCTACTATGTTATCGATACGCAGTTTGTTTTTTTCATCCTGCAAGGTCGCTTGGTGGTTGGGGAGGCTTTTAAGTCTGGACCTAAATGCTTCCTTTTCTGACCAAGTACGACTAGCAGCATTGTAAATGGCTATACATTTTGACGTTGCCCGAGAGTAGGCGCTAAATAACTCAGCGGTATCGAGCAGCTCCGCGCCAAGGATCAAAATGACAGGTGCCTCCAATCCCCGGAATTTCGTAATTGTTTCGCAACGTGGACGCTCTTTTATCAAGTAGTCAATGTATTGTCTTGATATAAACCTGGCGATTAAAATTACAATGCCTTCAGGTAAAACTCCGCTGTCAATGAGTTTTTGTCTAATGTCAGAAGCTTCCTTGCATGGATTTGCGCTAATTATCTCTACGGCGGTCTCATACTCCAGTGTCCTTGGAGTCGAATGTTGAAGTTTAGGGGGCATGACCTCTTCGAGTATGCTCGTGACCGCTTTTGGCATTCGCAGGATGATGGTTAGTGGAAATGGATCTACGCCAAGCAGCTCGGTAAGGCCCTTCAGGGAGATGTTCCCGCGTTCGTACGGGAATACTTGCGTTTCGTCGCAGAAGAACGCTTTGGGTTTGTTATGGAACCAGCTGGTTAGAGTTTCGCACCAGGAAGGGGTGAGCGCTTGGGACTCGTCGACAAGCAAGGCGCTGTAATCGGCCATGCGCCCTTGATCAATGGCGTCTTTCAGATCGAGCTCGCATTGCTGCCTATACCACTCATCTTCCTTTCCCGCTTCACTGGTGCGGCCCAGGGCGTTGCGCGCCTGCCCACATAGGCCGTGCCAGGTCGCCACTTCGCAGCCTTTTGAGTCAGTAAGCTGGGTGCGGACGTACTCCGTGAGCTTGTTGTTGAACGAAACCACCAGCACCTTCTTTTGCTGCGCGGCCAGTCTCCGAGCGGTTTCGATTACGATCAGTGTTTTGCCGGTTCCAGGCCATCCGGTCACGAGCGACGTCTGGTTCTTTAGCACCCTTGTGACTACCGTGCTCTGTTCCTCGGTCAGTTGGAGCCAGAGCTTGTTGTCGAAGAAGATGCGACTGGCCCAGCCACGCCTGCCGTCGATTTCCGGGGTGAGAAATTCAACGACACGAGTGAAGCGGGCTTCGCCCAAATCGGAATTTCCCAGGGTGGTTTTCCAGTAGTCCATCAGGTCCACGACACGCTGCGTAACGTTCGGCATCTCTCGATAGTCGATGTATAGCGGCTGTGGGGGAGTGGAAGTCGTGTCGTACATTCCAGGCGTGGTCGCCTTTCCTGCAAAGTCGGAGTTGGGAAAAATAAACCCGTAGCCGATCCGGAATCGAAGTGACGGATCGGAACCCAACCACCGGGCGATTCCGTGGACGTTGTCGCGGGTCTGGCCGATGGGGTCGATGGTGTAATGCTTGTGGAGGTGGACAAACTGGTTGTTCCTAACGCCGTATTTGCCGCTCTTCACTTCAAGCACGAGCAGCCCTTTTTCCGGATGGACGATCAAGAAATCGATCTCTCCGGTCGGCTTTGCTTGAGGGTCAACCTTGTTCACAGCGGAGCAGAGCCAGGGAAGGCTGTGGATGACAACGTAGTCGTCCGGTAGCTCCGTCTTGAAGACAGTGTAGAGATCTCGTTCGCCCTTGCTCTCGGTGCCGAAAGGCCCGTTGTCTGGGAACATCCTTGCCATCGATGCAGCGCCTTCTACTGATTTAACTCATGCCGCAAGTGGGCCTGAGGTGCGTGGGGGCCTCGGGCAGTCCGGGATTGGATAGGGTAATTAGGGTTGCTGGCGAACCTGCATCCAGTCGAAAAAATCTTCGGATGCAAAGCCGACGCTACAGTTGGCGTCGAACCGCTCGTTGATTCTGATGAGAGTCATCCGCTGAGCTTCGTGTGGTGAGGTCGGAAAGAAAGCTCCACCGGGTTCGCTGCGCATGAAGAAATCGCCGAGCTTTGCGCCGCAGTTTTCGCAGTGGTTCATCAGGTAACGGCTACCTGCCGTTTTGCTGTAGGCCTGCTTGAACTTGTTGGTGAAGCGATGGAGTTGCTTCGTGACTTGGGGGGAAAGGCTGTCAACGTTGGAGACCGTCCTGCGATGCCCATGGCACTTCCATTCGCCGAGGTTGCTTGTGAGCGGGAAATCTTCGTCATCATCCTCGTAGTAATCTAACTCTTCGTGTTGCTCGGGCAGCTTGAACGAAAACACGCGGGTCAAATTGGAGCAGCCCCAGCAGTCGGACACTGACTCTATGACGTAGTAATACGATGCTCTGACGCTAAATTCAGGTCCGTGCTCCAGGTCTGCGTGCTCTGTTACGGGCAGCCATTGAGCCAAGGGGCCGATGTCGACACCCTCGGGGATGTACCAAGTCTTCAGGCTCGGGTCCCACCTGGCACCGAGTGATTTCGCTTCATCTTTTTCTGAGAAGGGGACTTTCAGATCAATCCTTGCCATTTCTGTATCCGTACGTATTGGCCATCAGTAAATGCCGGATCCCATGCTAGACCCTTCTGGTCTTGTTGGGGGCCCCGGAATTCTAGAAAACGAGCGACAAAGCAGGCTGATGGCGGGATGTGCTGCAAAAGCCCGCTGGTGTGTCTTGGTCAAAGGCTGGCCCTTAACCGCGCACAATGGTTGGGTCTTTCAATCAGGCGGTACACGTAGCCCGCTACGTGGAAAGTCGCCAGGGCGGTGTGGGAGGAGGCTCCTCTCAGGGGCAACCACCTTGTGAATAGCCCAACCCAGCTTCGCTTACCAAGAGCCGACTACTGACACATCCTTGAGCTTCACGGTGGTCATCTGGCCTTTTTCATCACCCACCGTGATTGTCGGAGGGATTGTTTTCGGGGGCCGCCTGTACCAGTCACAGCATCCATTTATCACATCACTGAGAAATCGGCTTTCCAGGACTTTCCGCACAAGTTTGTCGGTCAGCACTGGATTCGGATCGAAGAAAAAATCACCAGCCTGTTCGAGTTCCATAGGGGATGGATTCATGGTCTCGAATTTTCGCTGAAAGGACTTGGCTGGTGGGGTAAACGCGTGGTGGGAAGATTTAGCCGTCTCTGGAAAAATCGGGCTCATAAAATCGATTAGATAGCCGTCGCACGCGACCATCGCGTGGAAGGCGCTGGGGCTGCTATGGGCTTCGCCATCTTCAATTGTTGCGAAGCACATGACCTTCGAGTCTTCGACATCCGTCATCAGGCACATTGCGCCTGCGAGGGGATGAGCCTCTCTCCTGTAGTGTCGGCTTAGGATTGCAGCGCCCGCCATGCTGAAGTACCAGCAAGCGTGAGCAGTGTCTGCCTGACATGAGTCCAGCACGCTGCGAATGACACGATGAATCCGCAAATAGTCGAGGAGCGGTATTAGCTCAGGCGATTTCTTACTCATGGTTGTCCTTTTCAATAAGGGTAGCCCGGTCCCCCGGCCTCCATCGGTGCACAGAATCAGTGTCCAAGCTTGTTATTCAGGTAATGAAAAAGCGTTCTGACCGCGTTGACGTGTCGGCGCTGATACGATTTTTACCTCAGGCTGCTGATTTTGACTGACCCACATACTGCCTACGAAATCACCCACAAGGTCATCATTTTTTGAGTACTCGGGTGGGTCAATGAATTCCGGTAGTCTGGTTCAAAATCGCATCAGCGCCAACAGCATGCCCTTCCGGGTGCGAGCTTGGGCGCTTTCGACGAGTTTGCCTCGATGGATTACAATAGGCACATGTGCCTACGAGGCTTTCCATGTACTCTAAAGACAAGCTCCTGTGGCTTATAGACAAATCGGGCGTTACTCAAGCCCAAGCAGCTGAGCTCATTGCCCAAGAAACTAAGCGTCCATGTAGTGCACGTAGTGTGCGAGCGTGGCTGGCGGACTCAGAGAAAACCAGCGCAAGGACATGCCCAGCTTGGGCGGTCAACGCTTTGGAGACTCGCCTACGTTTCCTCAAAATGATTGCTTGATAATAGGTACAAGTGCCTTGTTGGCGGACAGCACCCAACGGTTTTGTGAACCTCACATTGCGCCTATGGGTCGGCGCCTGAATGCCTGAATGCCTGAATGCCTGAATGCCTGAATGCCTGAATGATTGGAGACACCGCCCATGCTTAAAAACCTGACGTTCGAAGGTGTTGGTCCTGCAGAGAGGCTCGCCATCGACTTCAAACCGCGTCTGAATTTCCTGACCGGCGACAATGGTTTGGGTAAAAGCTTTGTTTTAGACATCGCCTGGTGGTCACTAACGCGCACTTGGCCTAGAGACGGCATAGCCACTCCGCGTAAGGACGCCAGTCAGTCGAGTATTGCTTACTGCTACGAAGGTAGTACCGGCGAATTTGTCTACAAAAGTAATTTCGACCATGAGTCTCAGCAATGGTCGGTTAAGCAGAGCCGTCCGGCAATTCCAGGAGTAGTGATCTATGCCGGAGTCGACGGCAGCTTCTCTGTCTGGGACCCGGCCCGTAACTACTGGAAGGGGGACAAGGGAGAGGCAGCAGCACCGAACCGTCCACGTAGCTTTGACTTTTCACCTGATGAGGTCTGGAATGGTTTGCTTTCCAGCGACGGCAAAACCCAACTGTGCAACGGGCTGATCAGTGATTGGGTTCTGTGGCAAGAAGGTAGCAAGCCCGCTTTCGATGATCTGGTCAAAGTGCTGGATGCTCTTTCTCCTTCTGGTGTAGAAAAAATGAAGCCGGGGGAGCCGATGCGAGTGGGCGATAGTGTCCGATACATTCCCTCGTTACACATGCCTTACGGACAGGATGTGCCGTTGACCCAGGCTTCGGCAGGGATGCGTCGTATTGCAGCATTGGCCTATCTGCTGGTATGGACTTGGCGAGAGCATCAATTAGCTTATGAGCGTTACCGGGTCCAACCGGCAAGAGAGATCATCTTTCTAATTGATGAAATCGAGTGCCACCTGCATCCGCAATGGCAGCGCCGTATCGTCCCCGCGTTGCTCAATGTCATGAATGCACTCACTGGCAGTCGTGAGGTACCTGTGCAGCTATTGGCAGCGACTCATTCACCGTTGGTGCTGGCTTCGGTCGAACCTGATTTTGATAGTGCGCGTGATTGCATCTGGGATTTCGACTTGGTCGGTGCCGAAGTACAGGCATCGCTCTATCCCTATTCGCGTAAAGGGGACGTGAATGCTTGGCTCTCTTCTGAGGTTTTCAATCTGAAGGAGCCCAGCTCCGTGGTTGCCGAAGAAGCGCTGGGTCGTGCCCGAGCATTTTTGCGGCAAGTCAGCCTGCAAAAGGCGCCCTTAACAGCTGAGCAGAAGAGCACGCTTAGCGATATAGACTCGGCACTTCGGGGTAGCTTGAGTGATGTCGATTCTTTCTGGGTTCGCTGGAGCAACTTCCGCGAGCAGAGGTTGGGCAACATATGATTCGAGTCGAGCCGGCGAATGAGCCTGAGAGCTTTGATGAAATAGTCAGAAAGCCTGGTCATCGAGCTATTGCCGAGCTGGTAGGTGAGGAGGCCTTACCCGCGCGTAGAGGGCGGCCCAGGAAGGTCGTGGCGCAAACACGCGAAGATATTCCGGCTGACAAGTTTCCACCTGTGTGGACCCATGCTCTACCGGACTTGATGGAAGCGTACGGCCGTCTCTGCGCCTATATCTGTATCTATATCGAGCGAGTCACGGGCGGTGGTTCAGTGGACCATATGCTAGCTAAGTCTCATGCGTGGCAGGACGTATACGAATGGCAGAACTACCGCTTGGCCTGCACGCTAATGAATGCCCGCAAGAACAACTACCAGGATGTCCTAGACCCTTTCGAGGTCGAGGATGGATGGTTTCGTCTCGAACTGGTCAGCTACCAGGTTATTCCCGGCGAGGGTCTTGATCCCGCGATTGAGGCGCGGGTGCTCGCTACCATTACACGCCTGAAACTGAACGATCATGATTGTCTGAAGGTCCGTGAAGAGTACGCAACAGCATTTTTCGATGGCGACATCAAATTGGACTATTTGCGGCGGCGCGCGCCGTTTTTGGCAAGGGAGATTGAAGGGCAGGGTGCGGTTGACCCCATGGAAAGACAGGAGGAGTTGGGGGCTTAACCACGTCGACTGACGCTTCTTTTCGGTACCAGACGAACCGCATCCTTTTTCCCTTTGGAGTTCAGACATGCTGCTTTCTAAGGGACTTGAGGTCGACAGGCAAATTACCGGTTAGCTGCCCCAGAATACCTTCGCGATTTGGTGTTGCTTCGCCAAAGCGACCAGAGCGTTGACTGCTTTCCGGGTGCGCTGGATGCGATTCTGGTGGCGCTTAACTATGTCGAGGGGTAGGTCTTGTTGTGGCGTTAGACTGGGGGCATCCGTTTCAAACCATTCAAAGCATGCCCTCAGATGTGCCCCCAATGTAGCAATCCACTGGAAGTGAATGGAGCTCCATGGTCTGTGAAAAGGCAGAAATGATCAGCCGAACAGCCTGCCAGCCGACGCCTAAAGACTCTCAGGGTCGCCAAAAAACATCTGAATCCGCGACCGCAACCAACGCTCACCCGGATCGTTATCCTGCGACCCGCGCCAAGCCATGTGCAGTTCAAACGTACGGGTCGGCAACGGCGGATCTTCTGCGCGAACACCACCGGCCGCCGTCAGTGCCTCGGCGGTGTAGTCCGGCACGGTTGCGACGATGTCGGTGCCCGCCAGCAACGTGCTCAAGCCGTTGAACTGCGGCACGGCGAGTACGACATGGCGTTTGCGGCCGAGTTTTTCCAGTTCTTCGTCGATAAAGCCACTGAGGTCACCAGCGAACGACACCAGCGCATGCGGGCGTGCGCAGTAATCATCAAGGCTAAGTGGCCCGGGTACGGTGTCGGCACGTAACAACTTGGGCTGACTACGGCGCAAGACCTTGCGTTTGGCGTTAGCCGGCAAGTCTGTGGTGTAGCTGACGCCGATGGAGATTTCGCCTGATGCCAGCAAACCCGGCATCAGGATGTAGTTGACCCGACGCACCACCAGTACGATCCCCGGCGACTCGGCGCGTAGGCGTTTGAGCAGCATGGGCAGCAAAGCGAATTCAACGTCATCGGACAAACCGATACGAAACACCGAGGTGCTGGTCGCCGGGTCGAACTCCGCTGCGCGGCTGACCGCGGTCGAAATCGAGTCGAGGGCGGGTGAGAGCAGGGCGAAGATTTCCACCGCGCGGGCGGACGGTTCCATGCTCCGGCCGGTGCGTACGAACAGTGGGTCATCGAACAGGCTGCGCAGGCGCGAAAGCGCCGCGCTGATCGCCGGTTGCCCGAGAAACAGTTTTTCCGCCGCCCGGGTCACACTGCGTTCGTGCATCAATGTTTCGAATACGATCAACAGGTTCAGGTCGACACGACGCAGGTCATTACGATTCATCTGGAGTCCTGGCAGAGTCATCAAGCTTGACGAGAGCGGCCATATGAGAACAATGGCCGGCATGAATCTTACGGGGAAAGGCTGTTACTCTGCACCCGTAAATTCAGTTTTACTCAGACGGTGGCAGCCGTTTTTCACGGATTTCACCCATGCCACCCATGCTGCGGAATCAATGACAGGCATGTCGACTATTAATAGCCACTGATAGTCTTGGGTTAGAAGCCCAGATAGAGTTCAGGGCATTAGAGGTTACTTTGACGAGGTTTGCGATGTCCCGCACGATCCGTTTTCACAAGTTTGGTCCGGCCGAGGTGCTCAAATGCGAAGAGCATGCAGCCGCTCAGCCAGGTCCTGGCGAAGTGCAGGTGCGTGTCGAAGCGATCGGCATTAGCTGGTACGACACGCTATGGCGTCAAAACCTGGCATCGTCCCAGGCGCGCCTGCCATCGGGCCTTGGCCATGAAATGGCCGGTGTGGTCACAGCGGTCGGTGCCGATATCGAGGACCTGTCTGTCGGTGACAAGGTCGCCAGTTTCCCGGCCGAAAGCCCGAATGACTACCCCGTCTACGGCGAGTCGATTGTGCTGCCGCGTACCGCGCTGACCCGTTATCCGGATGTGCTCAGCCCAATCGAAGCCAGTGTGCATTACACACCGCTGCTGATCGCTTATTTTGCTTACGCCGATCTGGCACGGGTCAAGCCGGGGCAGTTTGCTCTGGTGACCGACGCCAGCCATTGCGCCGGTCCTTCGTTTGTCCAGTTGGGCAAGGCGATGGGCGTGCGGGTGATTGCCGCGACCAAGAAGGCGGAGGAGCGCGAATACCTGCTCTCCCTTGGTGCGGAAAAGGTTATTGTCACTGAAGAAGAAGATCTGTTGATGCGAATCAACAAGATCACCGACAACCGTGGTGTCGACGTCGTCTTCGATGGCCTTGGCGGCCCGCAGATGTCGTTGCTTGGCGATGTGCTGGCACCGCGTGGCAGCCTTGTATTGTATGGTCTGCAAGGCGGTAACCAGACGCCATTTCCAGCGTGTGCGGCGTTCCAGAAGAATATCCAGTTCTTCGTGCACTGCATCGGCAACTTCACCGGCAAACCGGAACTGGGCATCACCCAGGATCACGTCGCCCTGCAACGAGCCTTGCGTGACATTAACCAGTTGACCGCTGACCGCGTGCTGGTGCCGCTCAAGACCCGTGTATTCCCGTTCAACGAGTTCGTCGAAGCGCATCGCTATATGGACGAATGCCCATGTCGCGAACGGGTCGCTCTTCAAGTCGAACCGGCGTAAAGCCTGGTCCCGGAGTCCGTGGTCCCACGGACTCCTTTGCGTTTATTCCCCCTCTTCAGAAAAATAGACTTCCTTGGTGCTGCCCCCGGACAGTTCAGCAACTGAACTGGTTTTTGCTCCCGATCTGTATCTTCTAATCGAACTATAAGCCCTGATAATTGAAGGATTACTTTCATCTCAAGGAATGAGCCATGGCTGTGCATTCAATTTGTCCTGCATTACATAAAACGGCTAGCGCTGTTGAACGCGCCGACTCTTGTTTAATTGTTGTAGGTCTATTCGGAAACTGCTTCTCTATTTCTTGTACTCACTTGTCGTGGGACGTTGTGGGAAGTTTCCTAGGAATATTCAATATAGAAAAAAACCAAGCAAATACAGGCAGTTGAAGCTGTCCTTCGGTGATTGGTTGGCTTTTAGCAGCTCAAGTGTTTCAAATAACTACGAATTTGTAAGTGTTAGCATTTGAGCGTCTATTACTTACTTGATGAATTGTCGTACGGCTGATATCTCCGTCGTTATGGCATGAAACTTTTGATACCGGGTAAATACCGATGAGCACGATCCATGACCAGGCTATGAATTATGTCTACCAGCAAGTATTGCAGCGTTTGCTGAGCTTCTTTTCCCGTGCAGAGCGCACGGCGTTGCAGTTATTGATACAGCGACTGGCCGTGGCCGCTGGCGGCATGGAGAACATTGGCCATTTCAAGGTACTGGTGAACCAGACCGGCTCGCGCGACAGTTGTTACACGCTTGCATTGCTGCGGGCTGCGCAGTTGAGTATCGCAGGGCGTGCGCCCGCGACCTTCCAGTTGCGGGTGGCGACTTTGCGCTGGAATGGCAATAGCCAGACGGCACTGCAAAACATGCACCGCAGCTACAGCGCACTGTTTCTGTACGATGACCCACGAGTCGAGCTGTTGATGGTGGATCATCGGCAGGTCTTGCCGTTTGATCATCAGGCACCTATCTGTGACGAAGGGCGTGAGGCTAACCGTATCAACTTGCTGTTGCTCGGTCACCGCAGGACCTTCAGTGAAACGCTGGAGTTTTGGGATGACGCTTATCTGGCCACCGCCGAGTACTACGGCCAGGTCGCCCGCTGGAACAATGGTGTCGACGCGATGATCGGTAGCGAATCCCCGCGCCGTCAGAAGCAATTTCTCGATGGGTTGAACCGTGCGGTGCAGAAAGCGGCAATCGCCGGGTCGCTAGCCAGTTCGGCGGGCTTCGAAATGCTGTTCCCGCTGCTTGACGGGCTCGGTGGCGACTACTACCGCGAGTTCTATACGGACGAGGAGCGGGTCGCGTGGCGCCCTGAAGGTCAATTCGAAGCCTGTCGACGCACCAGTTTCATCGGCATCAATGACATGATCGTCGGCAAGCTTGAAGAGCGCTGGCCCTTGCTGAGTGACTTTCTTGGATTTCAGGCAGATGACCTGGCGCTCTATCAAGGTGATGATGAGTACGCAGATCCCTTGGTGGCAGCGCATTTGTGTGGATTGCAGGCGAGACTTATCGAGGGGCGAACCTACGAGGCGGGTATCAGCGATTACCTGCAAAGCTGCCTGACAACGATGCGCGCAAAACAGGTACCTGAACCGCTGTGCGAACAGCTGATTTCCAGCTTCGGCAATCTGCAGGAACCTGCACAACTGCGGTTGCAGGCAGAGTGCTGCCTGCAAACCCGTTTTGATCTGAGCGAAATCCAGCTGACGTGTCTTTTGTTCGCACCGTTCATTGATAGCGGTTCCGGGCTTGAACGGTTCCTGCGCAATTGCCATCCCGGGATGTTGGTTGCGCTGCCGGATCTGCACCGGGCGATGCAAGGCCTGCATGCACCTGAGCAAGTCCTGAAGTGGATGACGGATGTCAGCGGTTTATCGGTCGGACTGATCGTTCGTCTTTACGCCATGGGGCCGATTCAAATGCCTTCCCCCGGCGAAGTCGCCGCGCAAAACGCGAGCCTTGATGGGGTAGATTCCGGGTCGGCAGTCGATCGGTCGGCGGAAGGCTGATCGTGATCCATTTGCCAAAAGGTGAATCAAAGCCCATGAAGGCGTGCTCGTGAAAGCAACGCGGGAAAACGACTTCGTTTATCAGGCGGTTTATCGTTATCTGACGCAACTGATCGACGAAGCGGGAAGTAGTTCGGCGGTGCGCTTACCTTCACTGCGCCAACTGGCTGATCGGCTGAATGTGTCTATCTCGACCGTCCAGTACGCCTATTCGCTACTGGAAAAGGAAGGGCGAGTCTATTCGATAGCCAAGTCCGGTTATTACGCGCAAGCGTTACCCACCATGGATTTGCCCGGTAGCGGCAGGGATATGCTGGAAACTGTCTACGTCAACACCAAGCGTCCGGGAATGCGCGTGTTGAGCGACGACGATCCGGCATCACTGCAATCGCTGGACAGCCCGTTACTGATGCTCGAACGTGAACTGCTACGCCAGTATCCACGCCAGCCGCAATGGTTGGTGCAACCCAGCGGTGAACTGGAATTGCGCACGGTACTGGCCGCACGATACACCTCCTCAACGGTTAACTGCTGGCATGCGGATGATGTCTATATCGGCGCCGATCTTCGTGGGGTGCTGGAGATACTCATTTCGGTACTTGAGTTGCGCGGGGCCACCGTGGTGGTCGAATCGCCCTGTGATTGGGTGATCTTGCGTCTCCTGGAGGCCGCCGACGTGCGCGTCATCGAGTTGCCACTGCTGGACGGGGGAGTGATTGATCCACAACGACTGGAGTCGTTGCTCAAGAAAGAGTCGGTGCGGCTGATCCTTTTGTCTTCGGTATTGAGTATGCCTCAGGGGAGCCTGCTGTCTCAGGCCAATCGACAGGCCATTGCGCATCTGCTGGGGTGCCATGGCACCTGGGTACTTGAAAACGACTGTTACAGCGAGTTTGACGAGCGAATAGACTCCCAGCGCCTGCGAGACTGGCTGGATCCCGATCGCTTGCTGGTGTTTTCCTCGTTCGAAAAATTCATCGGTGCAGAGGCACCGTTCGGTTTTGTCCTTTCGCATCATTGGCGCAGTGAGTTGCAGCGCCATTTCCTGCTGCGCGCGTTCCGATTGTCACCAATACGCCAAAAGGCCATCGCCAGACTGTTGGGGGGTGGTCGGATGGATCAGCATCAGGCTGTACTGCGGCGGATGCTCAAGGAGCGCCGTACGCAATTGATCCAACTATTGCGCGAGCGCCTGGGCGACGCGCTGCAGATTGCAGAACCGCAGGGCGGGGCGACTGTGTGGGTCCGTTCGTTACGGCCGGTCGATATGGGGAACGTGTTCCACCGTCTGCTCAAGCAACAGATCATTATTGCGCCGGGGGAGCTGTTCAGTCTGCAGGGTTTGCATGCGCACCATCTGCGTTTGAGCCCGCTGGGTCTTGGCGATCACGATCTGGTCAGTGTCGTCGGGCTATTGGGCGACGCATTGCGTCTGGCGCCCGACGAATAACGTTAAAAAACATCGCAAGTGTGCCGGATAGATCCCATCGCGCTGCGGTCAAACTGCCAGTAAACTGCGCTCTATTCCTGAACCACCTATTCCAGAGGTTTTGCATGACTCTCAGTCCTTTTGCGGGCAAACCGGCACCGGCAGAATTGTTGGTCGATATCCCGCGACTGGTGACGGCTTATTACACCGGCCAGCCTGACGCTTCCATTTCCACGCAACGCGTGGCGTTTGGCACCTCTGGTCATCGGGGCAGTTCCTTCGATTTGAGTTTCAATGAATGGCATGTTCTGGCCATCAGTCAGGCGATCTGCCTTTACCGCGAGGCTCAAGGGATTACCGGTCCGCTGTTTGTCGGCATCGATACTCACGCACTCTCGACCCCGGCCGGTGCCAGCGCGCTGGAAGTGCTGGCGGCCAATGGTGTGACGGTGATGATCGCCGAAGGTGATGAATACACGCCGACGCCTGCCATCTCCCACGCCATTCTCTGCTACAACCGTGGCCGCACCTCGGGCCTGGCCGACGGCATCGTCATTACGCCGTCGCACAACCCGCCACAAAGCGGTGGCTACAAATACAACCCAACCAACGGCGGCCCGGCCGACACCCACATCACCAAGTGGATCGAAGCCAAGGCTAACGAACTGCTGGTCAATAAACTGGCAGGCGTTAAACGGATCAGCTACGAGCAGGCGCTCAAGGTCAGCACCACTCACCGTCACGACTACGTAAACAGCTACGTTGCCGATCTGATCAACGTGATCGATTTCGATGCGATTCGTGATGCCAAGCTGCATCTGGGCGTCGATCCGTTGGGCGGAGCAGGGGTGCGCTACTGGTCGGCCATCGCCGAGCACTATCGTCTGGACCTGGAGGTGGTGAACAAGGAAGTCGATCCGACGTTCCGTTTCATGACCGTTGACTGGGACGGCCAGATTCGCATGGACCCATCGTCCAGCTACGCGATGCAGGGATTGATTGGCCTCAAAGATCGTTTCGACGTGGCGTTTGCCTGCGACCCTGATCACGATCGCCATGGCATCGTGACGCCGTCCGGTGGTTTGCTCGCGCCGAACAATTATCTGGCGGTGTCCATCGATTACCTGTTCCAGAATCGTCCGCAGTGGCGTGCCGATGCCGCCGTGGGTAAAACCGTGGTCAGCAGTGGTCTGATCGATCGCGTCGCCAAGCGCCTGGGTCGACGTCTGTACGAGGTGCCGGTCGGTTTCAAATGGTTCGCTGAGGGGCTGTTCGATGGTTCGTTGGGGTTTGGTGGCGAGGAGAGCGCCGGCGCATCGTTCCTGCGCAAGGACGGTGGCGTTTGGAGCACCGACAAGGACGGCCTGATCCCGGCATTGCTTGCCGCGGAAATGACTGCTCGCAACGGTCGCGATCCAAGTCAGGCTTACAACGCGCTAACCGCCGAACTGGGTGAACCGTTCTCTGTGCGCGTTGACGCCAAGGCCAATCCCGAACAGAAAGCCCTGCTGAGCAAGCTGTCGCCTGCGCAGGTCACTTCGACCGAGTTGGCCGGCGAGAAGATCCAGAGCATCCTCAGCCACGCGCCAGGCAACGACCAAGCCATTGGCGGTCTGAAAGTCATGACCGAAAACGGCTGGTTCGCAGCGCGTCCGTCGGGCACTGAAGACATTTACAAAATCTACGCCGAAAGCTTCATTAGCGACGATCACCTCAAGCAACTGGTGGCCGAAGCGCAGACGTTGGTTGATGGTGCTATTTCCAGCCAGTAGGGCTCGATAAACGCGAAGCCTAAAAAAGGGGCAGCCGTCATGGCTGCCCCTTTTTTTGTTTTTGAATCAAGCAATCAAGCCAAATCCACCAATACGATTTCACTGTCTTCGATCGCCGTAACCGTCAGCACCTGCTCCTGTGCAATCGCTACACCGTCTCGAGCTTGTGCACGCAAGCCGTTGACTTCAATCACACCAGTGGCTGGAACCAGGTAAGCCCGGCGCCCTTCATCAAGGCGATACTCGGCGGTTTCTCCTGCCTTGATATTGGCGGCGACCAAGCGGGCATCGGCGCGAATGCGCAGGCTCTGGTCGTCACCATCCTTGCCGCTTGCCAGGGTCACGAAGCCTTCGCGCTGCCCTTTCGGGAACGGTTTTGCACCCCACGACGGCGGAGCGCCGGTTTCGGTCGGCAGAATCCAGATCTGGAAGATTTTGGTGTCCTTTGCCTCCAGGTTGTACTCACTGTGCGCGATGCCGGTGCCGGCGCTCATCACTTGCACATCGCCCGCTTCGGTACGGCCCTTGTTGCCCAGATTGTCCTGGTGGGTAATCGCACCTTCACGCACATAGGTGATGATTTCCATGTCTCGGTGCGGGTGTTGCGGGAAACCGGTGCCCGCGGCAATCACGTCGTCGTTCCAGACCCGCAAATTGCCCCAGTTCATGCGCTGTGGATCGTAGTATTCGGCGAACGAAAAATGGTGATGGGCATCCAGCCAGCCATGATGGGCGCCGCCCAGCGAGCTGAAAGGTCTGAGTTCAAGCATGATCGTCTCCTCAAAAAAGGTTCGTCACGGGGCGCGATGTCCGCACCCGGCACAAGACCGGTGGTTTATAGCGGCGATCATCTATTAGGGAAGCATCGATAAAAAGCGTAAAAAATGCGGCATAAGGATCGAATATTTTGATGAAAGACCACGTCGAAACCGTCTCCTGTCACCTTCAATTCATCTCCTAAACCAATGAGCTGTAAGCATTTCGCTAGAACTCAACGGCAAATACAGACACCATAGCCGTCAACAGCCTTACCCACTGGAGCCCTTTCGCGTGGCGCAACACACCCCCGATCTTCCTCCCGAACTTCGTCCATTGGCCGAGATGCCTTGGTTCAAACGTCTTGCCGCGCGTTTCTTCGGCCATGGATTGACCCGTCTGCGCGCCCAGCACCGGGCATCCTGGTTGCACGGCCAGGCTGACGGTTTTCGCAGTGGTCACACCGCAGGCGTGGAGTACGGCTATAAAGAGGGCAAGCTCGAGGGGCTGGAAGAAGGTCGGCAGGTCTTGTTGATTCGCGACAGTCGCAGCACCGAGCATCGCCCGCCGGGTGTCGATAATCACTTGTTCGACGACTGGCGCCTGCCGTTGACCGCCGAGCTGAAGAAACGCATGAAGGCTGACGTCGCGCGTCTGCTGTCCGAGCACGCCCAGCCGAGTGCTGCGCAGTGGAAGATGATTTTCAGCGATACGCCTTCGACCTCTGTGGTTGCCGGAGCCGGCGCGGGCAAGTCAACCACGCTGGTGCTGCGTATTGTGTTGCTGACTCATTATCTGGGTTTTGAGCTCGATTCGATGACCGTGGTGACGTTCACTCGCGAATCGCGCAAGGACTTCATCAACAAATTGATCGAAATGTTTTCGCTGTGGGGTCAGGCCTTGGGCCTGAAGCAGGCGCGGGAGTTGGTGCGAACCTTTCACTCGCGAATCCTGCCGATGGTGCGCAGCCTGCCGGGTTTCGAGCGTTTGCAGGCATTCGAGAACCTTAGCCATCGGGCTCCGGGCGCTGACGAGGAGGTCGACAGCAATCCGTTCGACCTGCGCATCAACGACGCCCAGCGCCAACAACTCAATGCCTGCTACCACCGCTTGGTCACCCGGGACGAGCGATTCCGTCAGCTAATCCAGCCGATGGCCAAGGCAGGCATGCAGCTCAAGGAGCTGGAGCGCGATCACCCGGATGTACAAAAGCGCATGGCCGTCACCGAACTGGCGGCCAAGCGGGATGAAGAGCTCTGTGATGCCATCGAAGATTTGTGGTTTCGCGCTGGCGCCTGGCCGATCAAGGGGGTCGAACCGAATCGCCAGACCTTTGAGATCAACGGTTCGACATTCCATTGCCATGGCTATATCCCCAGCCTTGATGCGTGGGTCGTTCTGGGTTTCGACCCACGGGAAGATGCGCAACTCAGCCGGCCAAACGCTAAGCTTTCCGTACGGGCAGAGTGGGCGGTAAAACGCACTCTGTTTCAAGCTTTCTGTCGTAAGCCATTGATATGGATCGATAGTTACGAGTCGTCAAAGCGTGTTCTGGCCACTCTGGCTGGCGATGCCAGCGCCGGCCCGGGCTTTGACTACAAGGTCAAAGGCGAACTGGCCTCCGCGCCATTGCTCGATTGCTTTGTTACGGCGGCTGGCTTTATCGAGAACCTGGGGCTGGATGTGCCAGACGCTGTCGCTCGCATGAGTTTTGCCAAGGATGATCCGGACCGGTTTTTCTTCGAGGCGCTAAGCCTGTTCTGGCGCGCATTCGAAGACCATCTGCTCGATCAAAAGCCACCGATCATGACCTACAACCGTATGTTTGCGCTGTTCAGCGAGCGCTCACCGGAAAACCTCAAACTACTCGGCGATGAGTTACTGCGGCCGATGTCGCACCTGATGATCGATGAATTTCAGGACGTTTCGCCGCAGATCGTTTCGTGGATTCGCGCCAGCCTCGGCGAAATCCGCAGTCGAGGTCCGGCCATGCATGTCGGACGCGGTGCGCAGCGTTCGTCGCTGCTGTGTGTGGGCGATGATTGGCAGTCGATCTACGGCTGGCGCGGCAGTTCGCCGAGTTACTTCATGGCGTTCAACAAGGAGTTCCCGTCGCCGAGCACCACCCGGGTCATGCTCAGCGACAACTATCGCAGTCATCAACACATTATCGACGCGGCTGAACACATCGTTCGTGCCGCCCCGGCCATTCCCGGGAAGAAGGCCAAGGCCAGCGGTGAGCCCAAGGCACTGCAGCCGGTCAACGTGCTGGAACGCGACGATCAGGCCTTGGGTCAGCGCCTCGCCGAACACTATCGTCAGGGGCATTCGATCTTGATGCTTTATCGAAAAAGTAGCGATAAGTCATTGATTGAAGAGCATATTCGTTCAGTAGTTAATGTTGATTCGAGTTTGCCGTACGAGGCGCGGCGCTTGAAACAACTGACGTATCACAGCGCCAAAGGCTTGCAGGCCGATGCGGTGTTTTTGCTGGGCGACTGTCAGCACTTGACCAGTTCGCCCTACAAGAATCAGGTCTACCGCATGGCTGGATTGGGCAAAAGCGGCGATAACGAGCCTTACGACAGCGCGCAGAAAGACGAAATCCTGCGCCTGGCGTACGTCGGCATCACCCGAGCGGTGAGTCATTGCTACTGGTATGTCGAACCGCAGGAAGCGCAAGCAGTGAACATGCCCCGGGCGTCCGACCGGATCGCCAAGGGCAAGCCGTTCTTCGTTGATCACCGTGCAGCAAGGCAAACCGCCTGAAAGCATCGGCAAAAAAACAGCCCGTAAAAAATACGGGCTTTTTTGTTTTAAATCATAAGCTTAAGCGTAACTCCTAAAAGACTCTGGAGGAATGAAAGCTTCCAGCTCATCCTCCACAGCCTCGATAATTCGCTCGACATCCGCCGCATTCATCACCGTGGCACAAGGAATGCCGGCGATGGCGATCATGGTTTCGCCGCTGGCACGATCAAACAGACGGGCGATCATGCTGCCCGGCGCATCCATCGTTGCCTCGAAACCCATGGGATGAAAATGCCAGCGCATCAGCTGGCATGCATTGGGGAACGTGACTTTGCTTGAACTTGTATTCATGTGTTGCCCGCCTTCTTCATCGAGCGCTTCCTTTTGCTCATGTGAGGTGGGAAGAGCCTTCATTGGCTCAACCAGTGACTGACATTAAAAGTAGCATCCTGATGTGAAACTACTGTGAGATTTTTCAGTTCATTTTGCGATTGCTTCGCATTTTTTGATGTAAGTCATGGCCTACGCAATCGTCGCCAAAATGCCACTATGGATTAATCATTGATGCGCGTGGCGATCTTGGGCAAGCTCGAATCTTTTTCGCCGAGTCTAATATGCACGCCGACGATGACGGCCCAGAACAGACCCAGGCCACGGCCAACACGGTCATGCGTTACCACTTGAGTTGGAAGCGCCGCGACCTGGACAGTGTCATGGCGCTGTACCACCCAGAGATCCAATACAACGATTTCTTCCAGAACCGCGTGCTCGGCCTCGAAGACTTGCGTGAGTACGTGCGGGTCAGCATGCCCCGAGAGTCCGACGAAGCCCTCGAGCATTGCGACCGCATTCGCGTCGATGGCAACACGGCGTTCATTCAATACGAAGTGACCCTGCGCGGCGGCGACGGCTTGGTGTCGTTCCGCTCCAGCGAAGCCATTACGGTCAAGGACGGGCTGATCTGGCGCGTCAACGAATACGCTTCACTCGTGCGTGCGCAGGCCAGCAACAAGGCCGCGCCGAATCAGCGGCCAGCCGCCAGTCGGCTGGGCCTCTCGCCGCGCCAGCTGAGTTTTATGGCCGAAGACCTGCAGCAGTACTTCGAGCGACAGCAGCCATACCTTGATCCACAACTCGACCTGCAGCGTGTGGCGAAGGAGTGCGGGTACAGCCGCAATCAGATGTCTTATTTGCTCAATCAAGTGCTAGGCCAAAGCTTCTATAGGTACGTCAATCAGGCGCGACTGCAGCATTTGCTCAAGTCTCTGGATGATGCTGCCCCACCTCTGCGCATTGACGACATGGCGTTCGCCTCCGGATTCAATTCGATATCGGCGTTTTATAGCTGTTTCCGCCAGCACACCGGTCAGTCACCCAAGGCTTACGCCAAACAAATTTCTTTGCGGGCACGCGCGCAAGACATCGGCTGAGCAAGCGCACTAGGATCGACGCCATCGAAGGTTTTCAGTGGCGGAGTCTTGCATGCCGGCGTGGCGCACTATCAGTTTGTGGTTGGATCAACTCGATGAGTCGCTGACCGCGCGGCCGAAGCTGACACAGGACCTTGATGTCGACGTGGCGATCATCGGCGCCGGTTACACCGGGCTGTGGACGGCGTACTACCTGAAGAAGCTCGCCCCCGAACTCGACATCGCAATCGTCGAGGCGCAAACCGCCGGTTTTGGTGCCTCTGGTCGTAACGGTGGCTGGCTGATGGGTAATTTGCTGGGTGAGGATCGCTTGCTCGCCGGGCTGTCACCGCAGCAGCGTCGCGCTTCGTTTGATCTGCTGCACGCCATCCCCGACGAGGTTGAAGTTGTCATCGAACGTGAAGGCATTGACTGCGATTATCGTAAAGGCGGTGTGTTGTATTGCGCTGCACGTTATCCAGAGCAGGAAGCGTCTCTGCGTGAATACCTGGCCAAGCTGCACGCACAAGGCCTGACCGACGACGATTACCGCTGGCTCAGCCCCGAGCAACTGGCGCAGCAGATCCGCGTCGCCAAACCTTATGGCGGCATTTACGCGCCGCACGTAGCGACCCTCCACCCGGCCAAACTGGTTCGGGGTCTGGCGCGCACCGTGGAAAACATGGGCGTGAAAATCTTCGAAAAAAGCCCGGTCACGCATTGGCAGTCAGGCAGCTTGCGCACCGCCAAGGCGAGCGTGCGCAGCCGCTGGATCGTGCCGGCGGTCGAAGGTTATTCGGTGACGTTGCCGCCCTTGGGTCGCTATCAGTTGCCGGTGCAGAGCCTGATCGTCGCCACCGAACCTTTGTCCGCTGCCACTTGGGACGAAATTGGCCTCAATCGCGGCCAGGCCTTCAGCGAGTTCAGCCGCCAAGTCACCTACGGCCAGCGCAGCGCCGATAACCGCTTGGTTTTCGGCGCCCGCGGCGGCTATCAGTTCGCCGGCAAGCTGCGCCACAACTTCGACCTGACCCGTGATGAAGTCGAACTGCGCCGTTATCTGTTCGGCGAGCTGTTCCCACAACTGAAAAACGTGCAGATCACCCACGCGTGGGGCGGCAATCTCGGCATGTCCCGGCACTTCAAGCCGCACATGCTTTGCGATCGGGCTAACGGTATCGCGCTGTCCGGCGGCTATGGCGGGGAGGGCGTCGGTGCCAGCCACCTCGGCGGTCGCACCCTGGCGGATCTGATTCTGGAGCGCGACAGCGAACTCACTAAACAGCCGTGGGTGTTGCCCGATGGCGGGATTCACGCGCTGCGCGCCTGGGAGCCAGAGCCATGCCGCTGGCTGGGCTACAACGCGATCATCAAGAGTTTCGTCCACGAAGACCAGACCCTGGCCAACCCGGCGACGGCGCCCTGGCGGCGCAAACTTGCCAGCCAAGTGGCGGGCTTCATGGAAGGTTTCATGCACTAAACGTTGTTTATTCACAAGACAGGTAACGCCATGAGCATCACCCAGTTTAAAAACACCGCCTCACTGAAGCTGGACGAATCCAGCCCGGTGGCCGTGCCCCTCGGCGAGCAGATCGCCATCGCTTCGACCACCAGCGTCGAACGCGACGATGGCGTTGAAACCGGCGTCTGGGAATGTACACCCGGCCGGTGGCGCCGGCAGATCACCGCTCAGGAGTTCTGCCATTTCATCTCCGGCCGCTGCACGTTCACCCCGGACGACGGTGGCGAAACCCTGCACATACAAGGTGGCGACGCACTGATGTTGCCGGCCAACACGCTCGGTATCTGGGATATCCAGGAAACCGTGCGCAAGAGCTATGTGCTGATTTTCTGATTGTTTGATCCTTTGATTGCCTGCCAACAACAATAGCCTTTACAGGAATCGACTCATGATCCAGAAAACCCTCGCCTTGGCGCCGCTGTTGCTGGTCGCCTCCATCAGTCATGCCGCCGAAACGGTCAAGGTTTACAACTGGTCCGATTACATTGCGCCGGACACCATCAGGAATTTCGAGAAAGAGACAGGCGTTGGCGTCACCTATGACGTCTACGACAGCAACGAAACCCTCGACGGCAAGTTGATGACCGGACAATCCGGTTACGACGTGGTGTTTCCTTCCAACCACTTCATGGCCCGGCAAATTCAGGGCGGCGCGCTAAAGAAGCTCGACAAGAGCCAGTTGCCAAACTGGAAGAACCTCAACCCGGTGCTGCTCAAAGCCTTGCAGACCAACGACCCGGGTAACGAGCACGGCTTCCCGTATCTGTGGGGTAGCACCGGCATCGGCTACAACGTTGCCAAGGTCAAAGCGGTGCTGGGTAACAATGCACCGGTGGATTCCTGGGACCTGATCTTCAAACCGCAGTACATGGAAAAGCTGCAAAAGTGCGGCGTGGCGATACTCGACAACGGCCCGGAGCTGCTGCCGGCGGCGCTCAATTACCTGGGCCTGCCGCCCCACAGCAAAAATCCCGAGGATTACAAGAAGGCCGAAGCTTTGCTGATGAAAGTTCGGCCCTACGTCAGTTACTTTCATTCCTCCAAGTACACCAGTGACTTGGCTAATGGCGACATTTGCGTAGCGGTTGGCTTCTCCGGCGACATTCTGCAAGCACAAAACCGTGCCAAGGAAGCGAAGAACGGCATCGATATCGGTTATGCGATTCCCAGGGAAGGCGCCGCCATCTGGTTCGACATGGTCGCCATGCCGGTCGATGCGCCCGACGAGAAGGCCGGTTACGCGTTCATGAATTACCTGCTGCGTCCGGACGTGATGGCCGGCATCAGTAATTACGTGCACTACGCCAACGGCAACGAGCAGGCCGACAGCCTGATCGATCCGGCGATCAAGAACGACACCAAGGTCTATCCGAGTCCGGAGATGATGGGGAAATTGTTTGCGCTTGAGGCTATGCCGCTGAACATCGACCGGATTCGTACGCGGGTGTGGAACAAGATCCGTACCGGTAGCTGATCCAGCAACAACCGTGGGAGCGGATTTGCTCGCGAAGGCGTCGTGTCAGGCAATGCGTTGGCTTACTGCCCCATCGCTTTCGCGAGCAAAGCCGCTGCCACATTTGTTATTCATTGTCTGTTTATTGATTGATAGCAATACACTGGCATCGCACTAATAAAGTGCATGAAAATGCGACGTGCCTAACAAAATGCAACTTACCTTTATTTAATATTTAAATAGAAAATCGTCAGACAATTAGGCTAAACCCAGCCGTTTCGAACATTCTTTTATCGCCGTGCGCATTGTTTACGGGAGTTTTCCGGAACAGTTCAATTTGATCTCAAAAAAAGGCTTTACGTTAGATTTCAAATTGTGTCAGGTTTCTTACGCCTTCATTGGGCGAGTGATAGGACGATCTCGCCAGAGATTGTCGCTATCGGACAAAAACTGTTCCATTGCTAAACAAGGAAGTGTGTTTATGTCGAAAGTTAAAGCTAATGCTATTGATACCGCCGAACAGGCTTTCCAGTTGTTCGCTGCGCCACAACCGCTGGCCGCAGCCAGTTCGGCGTATAACCAGATCAATAGCTTCAGCCATCAATATGATCGTGGCGGCAACCTCACGGTCAATGGCAAACCCTCCTTCTCCGTCGACCAGGCCGCCACTCAGTTGCTGCGCGACGGTGCTGCCTACCAGGACAAGGATGGCAGCGGCAAGATCGAACTCACCTACACGTTCCTGACATCGGCATCGTCCAGCACGATGTACAAACACGGGATCAGCGGGTTCAGCAAGTTCAGTGCTCAACAGCAAACCCAGGCCAAGCTCGCCATGCAATCCTGGGCCGATGTGGCCAATGTCACCTTCACTGAGAAAGCCTCGGGCGGCGACGGCCACATGACCTTCGGTAACTACAGTGGGGGCCAGGATGGCGCTGCGGCGTTCGCTTATCTGCCAGGCACCGGCGCCGGTTATGACGGCACGTCGTGGTACCTGATCAACAGTGGCTACACGCAAAACAAGACGCCGGATCTGAACAACTACGGTCGCCAGACCCTGACGCACGAAATCGGCCATACCCTGGGCCTGGCTCACCCTGGCGACTACAACGCCGGCAATGGCAACCCAACCTACAATGACGCGACCTACGGGCAAGACACCCGCGGCTACAGCGTCATGAGTTACTGGAGCGAGAGCAATACCAGCCAGAACTTCAGCAAGGGCGGGGTAGAAGCCTATTCCTCCGGGCCGTTGATGGACGATATCGCTGCTATCCAGAAGCTCTATGGCGCCAACATGAATACCCGTACCGGTGACACCACCTACGGCTTCAACTCCAACTCCGGTCGTGATTTCCTCAGCGCTTCGTCGTCGAGCGACAAGCTGGTGTTCTCGGTATGGGATGCGGGCGGCAAGGACACCTTTGACTTCTCGGGTTTCACCCAGAACCAGAAGATCAACCTCAATGAGGCTTCGTTCTCCGACGTTGGCGGCCTGGTGGGCAACGTGTCCATCGCCAAAGGTGTCACCATCGAGAACGCCATCGGGGGTTCGGGCAACGACCTGCTGATCGGTAACAGTGCGGCGAACGAGCTCAAAGGGGGCGCCGGCAACGACATCCTCTACGGGGCTGGTGGCGCCGACAAGCTGTGGGGCGGTGCAGGTTCGGACACCTTTGTGTTTGCGGCCAGCTCTGATTCCAGGCCAGGTGCAATCGATCAGATCCTCGATTTCGTCAGTGGTCTGGACAAAATCGACCTGACCGGTATCACCGGTGGCTCGGGCCTGCACTTCGTCAACTACTTCACGGGTTCGGCGGGTGATGCAGTGCTGACTTCGTCGGGTGGCAACAGCCTGTTGTCGGTGGACTTCTCCGGGCACGGCGTGGCGGACTTCCAGGTCAGCACCGTTGGCCAGGCAGCTTTCAGCGACATCGTGGCGTGATGTGAACCAAGAGAGCGGCGCTTGATGCGCCGCTTTCTTCGCTTGCATCGTCTAGGCTGGTACGCAAGGCTACACGCCGGAGTGAAATTTCCTATGGGCCGAAAGGTTTTTACCTACATAACGGTGGCGTGGCTGGTGGCGACGCTGATGATGATTTCAGGAGAAGCAAGCATGGCAAGCAGCCTCAGACTCGAAGACCCCTCGCAATTGTCCGGCGAATGGCAGGCGACGCTGACCGCTCGCAATGACGCTCCAGACGCGCAAAAGCTTCAGGACAAGCCATCGAATACTTGCGTCATCGACCTGCAATCGAACCAGACCGTTGGCAAGGGTGCCGACTGTTTGGCTGCCTGGATTGAAGACACGCCCATGGGATGGTTCCCCGAGCCGGACGGTATCTCGATTACCGGCAAGGAAGGCTCAAGAATCGTGTTTTTCAGCCGACAACGTGAAGGGCTCTATTCAAGTCATTTGAAGTCGGGGCTGATCATCACTTTTGAACGCGTAGTGCAATAAGCGTCGAGACGGCCAGTTGGATATAAGGTGATGCTTAATCGTTATAGGTCAGTCGACGTGAAAGCCGAAGTTGTTATTGAATTGTAATGGGCACTTGCAAGTTGTCTTGCGCCGGCAAACAGAAGACTAATTTAAACCTCGCCAAAGTGTGGCGAGATCAAACATTTCAGGAATAATCAATGAAGATGGCGAAGGCCCCAGCCACCGCGCCCTTATTCAAGGCATTGGGCGACTACAAAAGTATTCTGATCAGTGTCGGTTGCTTTACTGCGCTGATTAACGTGCTGATGCTGGTGCCCTCTATCTATATGCTCCAGGTCTATGACCGGGTGCTGTCGTCGCAGAACGAAACCACCCTGGCGATGCTGTCGCTGATGGTTGTTGGTTTCTTCGCCTTCATCGGCCTGCTGGAAGTGGTGCGCAGCTTTATCGTGATCCGCATTGGCAGCCAACTGGAGCGCCGATTCAATTTGCGGGTTTATCAGGCGGCGTTCGAACGCAACCTGTTCAAGGGCGAGGGCAACGCAGGCCAATCGCTGGGCGACTTGACCCACATTCGCCAATTCGTTACCGGGCCTGCGCTGTTCGCGTTTTTCGACGCGCCGTGGTTCCCGGTGTATCTGTTCGTGATTTACCTGTTCAACGTCTGGCTCGGCGTGCTCGCCACAGCGGGTGCGTTGTTGCTGATCGCCTTGGCGTGCCTCAACGAATACATGACCAAAAAGCCGTTGGGCGACGCCGCCGGTTTTTCGCAAAAATCCAGCCAGCTAGCCACCAGCCACCTGCACAACGCCGAAACCATTCAGGCGATGGGTATGCTCGGTTCACTGCGCAAGCGTTGGTTCCAGGTACATTCGCGCTTCCTCGGCTTGCAGAACCAGGCCAGCGACACCGGTGCGGTGATCAGCTCGCTGAGTAAAACCCTGCGCCTGTGCCTGCAATCGCTGGTGCTGGGTCTTGGTGCATTGCTGGTGATCAAGGGCGACATGACCGCCGGGATGATGATTGCCGGCTCGATTCTGATGGGCCGCGTTCTGAGCCCGATCGACCAGTTGATCGCCGTGTGGAAACAGTGGAGCGGGGCGAAGCTGGCTTACCGGCGTCTCGACGCGCTGCTGCAAGCCTTCCCGCCGAGCGACGACGCGATGGCCCTGCCGGCACCGAAAGGCCAGATCACCTTCGAGCAAGTCAGCGCCGGCCCGCCGGGGCAACGCACTGCGACCTTGCACATGGTCAATTTCAGTCTGGGGGCCGGCGAAGTGCTCGGCGTGCTGGGGGCTTCCGGTTCCGGCAAATCGACGCTGGCCCGGCTGCTGGTCGGTGTCTGGCCGACTCTGGGTGGCACCGTGCGCCTGGATGGCGCGGATATTCATCGCTGGAATCGCGACCAACTCGGCCCGTACATCGGCTATCTGCCGCAAGACATCGAACTGTTCAGCGGCAGCATCGCCGAGAACATTGCGCGTTTCAGTGACGCTGATCCGCAGAAAGTCGTGGCCGCTGCACAACAGGCCGGCGTCCACGAAATGATCCTGCGTCTGCCGCAAGGCTACGACACGCAACTGGGTGAGGACGGCAGCGGCTTGTCCGGTGGTCAGAAGCAGCGAGTGGCATTGGCGCGCGCCATGTATGGCACGCCAAGCCTGGTGGTGCTGGATGAACCTAACTCCAACCTCGACACCGTTGGCGAAGCGGCATTGGCCGGTGCCATTGCACAACTCAAGGCGCAAGGCACCACGGTGGTGCTGGTGACGCATCGTTCTTCGGTGCTGGCCCAGGCTGACAAGTTGCTGGTGCTCAACGAAGGCCGCCTGCAAGCCTTCGGCCCAAGCCAGGACGTGCTCAAGGCGCTGTCTGGCGCGGCCAATGAACAACAACGCGAGAAACCTGCGCAAGCACCGGGCGGGCTCAACATGAGTCGGCAGTACCAGCCCTCGACAAGGAATTCGGGTGTATGAGCAGTGCCAGCATGAACACAGAAAACGAAGCGAACATGGAACACGCCTACATCACCGAGCGCCCGGAGCGCGATGCGAAATTCTTCGCGCGCATGGGCTGGATTCTGGCGATTGTCGGTGCCGGCAGTTTCTTCACATGGGCCGCGTTGGCGCCGCTCGATCAAGGCATTCCGGTGCAGGGCACTGTGGTGGTCTCAGGCAAACGCAAAGCGGTGCAGTCGATGAGCAGCGGTGTGGTCAGCCGCATTCTGGTGCGCGAAGGCGAGATCGTGAAGCAAGGCCAGCCGCTGTTTCGTCTCGATCAGACGCAAGTGGCGGCTGACGTGCAATCGCTGCAAGCCCAGTACCGCATGGCGTGGGCGAGCCTGGCGCGCTGGCAGGCCGAGCGCGACAACCTCAAGCAAGTGATTTTCCCGGCTGAACTGAGCAACGACCCGGACCCGCGCCTGGCGTTGGTGCTGGAGGGGCAGCGCCAACTGTTCAGCAGCCGTCGCGAAGCGTTTTCCCGCGAACAAGCCGGATTGCGCGCCAGCATTGAAGGGGCAACCTCGCAACTGGCCGGCATGCGCCGTGCACGCACCGATCTGAATGCACAAGCCAATTCTCTGCAACAACAACTCAGTAACCTGCAACCGCTCGCGGACAACGGTTACATCCCGCGCAACCGCTTGATGGAGTACCAGCGTCAACTCTCGCAAGTGCAACAGCAACTGGCGGAAAACACCGGCGAAAGCGGTCGTGTGGAGCAGGGTATTCTCGAATCGCGCCTCAAGCTGCAACAGCACAGCGAGGAGTATCAGAAGGAAGTCCGCACGCAACTGGCCGAGGCGCAACTCAAAAGCGTGACCCTGTCCGAGCAATTGATCTCCGCCGGTTTCGACTTGCAACACAGCGAAATTCTTGCCACCGCCGATGGCGTGGCGGTCAATCTTGGCGTGCACACCGAAGGCGCTGTGGTGCGGCAGGGCGAAACGCTGCTGGAGATCGTCCCGCAAGGCACGACGCTGGAAGTGGAAGGGCATTTGCCGATCAACCTGATCGACAAGGTCGGCCCTCATTTGCCGGTGGACATTCTGTTTACCGCGTTCAACCAGAGTAAAACCCCGCGGGTGCCGGGTGAGGTCAGCCTGATTTCCGCCGACCAGATGGTCGATGAGAAAACCGGTGTGCCGTATTACGTGCTGCGCAGCAGTGTCAGCGATCAGGCCATGGAAAAACTCAACGGTCTGGTGATCAAGCCCGGCATGCCGGCAGAAATGTTCGTGCGCACGGGCGAGCGCTCACTCCTCAACTATCTGTTCAAACCGCTGCTCGACCGGGCCGGCTCCGCGTTGACCGAGGAATAAGGATGTTCGGCTGTATGAATAAGCTTTCCATGCTGACGGCCGCGTTCGCGCTGCTGGCGGGCAACAGTGCACTGGCGGCGATGGGGCCGTTCGAGGTTTACGAGCAGGCGCTGCGCAATGATCCAGTGTTCCTGGGGGCGATCAAGGAGCGCGACGCGGGCCTTGAGAACCGCGCCATTGGTCGCGCCGGGCTGTTGCCCAAAATCGGTTACAACTACAACAAGGGCCACAATACCTCGAAGGTCACGCAAATTAATGAGCGCGGCAACTATACCGAGAACCGCAACTACAACAGTTACGGCTCGAGCCTGACGCTGCAACAGCCGTTGCTGGATTACGAAGCGTATGCGGCCTATCGCAAAGGTGTTGCGCAGGCGCTGTTTGCCGACGCGAATTTTCGCGGCAGGAGCCAGGAACTGCTGGTGCGGGTGTTGGATAACTACACCAAAGCCTTGTTTGCTCAGGATCAGATCGACATTGCTCAGGCCAAGAAGAAGGCCTATGAGCAGCAATTCCAGCAAAACGAGCACATGTTCAAGCAGGGCGAGGGCACGCGCACCGACATTCTTGAAGCCGAGTCGCGCTATGAACTGGCGACCGCCGAAGAAATCGAGGCGCACAACGAGCAGGACGCCGCGTTGCGTGAGTTGGGGGCGCTGGTGGGTGTGCCGGCTGTGGACATCAGCGATCTGGCGCCGCTGGATCAGAGTTTCCAAACCTTTGCACTGCAACCCGCCAATTACGACACTTGGCACGAACTGGCAATCAGCAACAATCCGAACCTGGCCTCGCAACGTCAGGCAGTCGAAGTGGCGCGCTATGAAGTGGAACGTAATCGCGCCGGGCATCTGCCCAAGGTCAGCGCGTACGCGACGGTGCGCCAGAACGAATCGGAAAGCGGCAACACTTACAACCAGCGCTATGACACCAACACCATTGGTTTTGAAGTGAGCGTGCCTTTGTACGCGGGTGGTGGTGTGTCGGCCTCGACACGTCAGGCCAGCCGTACCATGGAACAGGCCGAGTACGAACTGGACGGCAAGACCCGTGAGACGCTGATTGAACTGCGCCGTCAGTTCAATGCCTGCCTGTCCGGGGTGAATAAATTGCGTGCTTATCAAAAGGCGCTGACGTCGGCCGAAGCGCTGGTGTTGTCGACCAAGCAGAGCATCCTCGGCGGCGAACGTACCAATCTGGATGCGTTGAATGCTGAGCAACAACTGTTTACCACCCGCCGCGATCTGGCGCAGGCGCGGTACGACTATTTGATGGCCTGGACCAAATTGCATTACTACGCCGGCACCTTGAGCGAGCAGGATCTGGCTCGGGTGGATGAGGCGTTTGTTGTTGCTCATCAGCCCTGATCCTAAGCCTCTGGGAAGCGCTGAGTGAGGGCTCTAAGCAACACCGCAGAAGAACCTGCATAGAACAATAAAAGTGAGTCGTGAACATGGACGTACACATCAAGCCGGCAGCGGTCGGCACGCTGTTGCTCGCTGTTTCTATCGCTCAGGCCCAGGCGCAATACCTGGAACCTGGTAAACCCGGCGACCCCGCCAGTTGGCGTAGTACCGAATTTCTGCGTGATTGGGGCCTAGATCGCATGCAGGCCGATCAAGCCTACGCCGCCGGCATCACCGGCAAGGGCGTCAAGATTGGCGCGCTCGACTCTGGTTTCGATGCTGCCCATCCCGAGTTTGCCCCTGACCGTTATCACCCGGTGCAGGCCAGCGGCAGCTACATCGACGGCGCACTGTTCAGCATCGACGGCAACGTCAACCCCAACAACGACGCCCATGGCACCCACGTCGTCGGCACGATGGGGGCGGCCCGTGATGGCACGGGCATGCACGGCGTGGCGTACAACGCGCAGATCTACGTCGGCAACACCAACAAGAACGACCGATTCCTGTTCGGCCCCAATCCCGATCCACGCTATTTCAAAGCGGTTTATGACGCTCTGGCCGATGCGGGTGTGCGGGCGATCAACAACAGTTGGGGCAGCCAGCCGCCGGATGTCAGTTACCGCACACTCGCCGATTTGCAGGCGGCCTATGCCCAGCACTTCAACAAAGGCACTTGGCTCGACGCGGCTGCCGACGTCTCGCGACGCGGTGTGATCAACGTGTTCAGTGCCGGCAACAGTGGCTATCCGAACGCAAGCGTGCGCTCGACGCTGCCGTACTTTCAGCCGGATCTTGAAGGTCATTGGCTGGCGGTGTCGGGCCTGGATCAAAGCAATCAGCAGAAGTACAACCAGTGCGGCGTCGCCAAATACTGGTGCATCACCACGCCGGGGGCGAAGATCGACAGCACCGTTCCCGGCAGTGGTTACGCGATCAAGTCCGGCACTTCGATGTCGGCGCCGCACGCGACCGGGGCTCTGGCGCTGGTCATGGAACGTTACCCGTACATGAACAATCAGCAGGCGCTCGAGACGCTGCTGACCACCGCCACGCAACTCGATGGTTCGGTGACCGATGCGCCCAGCGAGCGAGTCGGTTGGGGGGTGGCCAACCTGAACCGGGCGATGCACGGGCCGGGGCAGTTACTCGGCACGTTCGACGCCAGTCTGGCGGGCGGACAGAGCGATGTCTGGAGCAACGACATCTCCGACAAGGCATTGATTCAGCGCCAAAGCGAAGACCTTGCCGAACACAGTGCCTGGCAGCAAACCTTGCGGGATAAGGGCTGGCAGAACGGTGTCGGGGCGAATGCCAGTCAACAGGATCAAACCGATTACGCGGTGGGCACTGCTCGCGACGCGGCAGCAGCGGGGCGCGTGTACCAGGGTAGCCTGATCAAGTCCGGCGCCGGGCGTTTGATCCTCACCGGGGAAAACACCTATCGCGGCGCCACCACAATCAACGGCGGCTTGCTGACGGTCAACGGTTCGCTGACTTCAGCCGTCACCGTGAACGACAGCGGCACGCTTGGCGGTTCCGGCCGGGTCGCGTCATTGACCGCCAACAGCGGTGGCCGGGTGGCGCCTGGCAATTCCATCGGCACCTTGAACGTGGCCGGCGATGTCAGTTTCGCACCGGGTTCGACGTATGCCGTTGAACTGTCGCCCACCAGCAGCGACCGTATCGTTGCCGGCGGTACCGCGACCGTCAGCGGCGCAACCGTCAGCCTGTCACTGGAAAACAGCCCAACCTTGCTCCGTACCGCCGAGGCGCAAAGCCTGCTCGGGCGCCAGTACACCATCCTGCAAGCGGCCGGTGGCATTGAGGGCCAGTTCGGCGCTGTGCTGCCGAACTATCTGTTTATCGGCGCCAGCCTCGACTACGCCGCCAGTGGTATTGAACTCAACGTTGAACGCAACGCGAACACGTTTGCCAGCGCAGGCCAAACGCCGAATCAACGTGCGGTGGCCGCTGCGATCGAAGGCTTGGGCGCTGGCAACTCGGTTTACGAAAGTGTGCTGCTGTCGACAGACGCGGCTTTCGCGCAACAAGCCTTCCAGCAACTGAGCGGCGAAATCTACCCGGCCCTCGGTTCGGCGCTGATCAACGACAGCCGCCCAATGCGCGATGCGGTGGCCGAGCGTTTGCGTGATCCCCGCGCTGCGCAAAGCAATGGCTGGATCAAAGGCCTCGGTGCATGGGGCAGCACCGACTCGAGTCATGACACGGCGGGTTACCGCACGTCGATTGGCGGTGTTCTGGCCGGTGTCGACGGCGTGCTGGACGAGCAGACCCGCATCGGTCTGGTCACCGGTTACAGCGACAGTTCGCTTGGCATGGGGTCGGGCACGCATTCGTCGGCCAAGGTCGACAGCTACCACCTGGGTGCCTACGCCGGACATGACATTGGTGCGTGGCGCTTGAGCACCGGCGCGGCCTACAGCTGGCATCGCGCCGATGTGAAGCGTGATTTGCAGTACGGCAACGTCAGCGCCAAACAGAAAGCCAAGGTGGAGGCGAGCACCGCCCAAGTGTTTGGCGAGGCAGCTTATCGATTGGCCCTGCAGCCACTCGCGCTGGAGCCGTTTGCCAATCTGGCCTACGTGCATCTGGACAGCGAGGGCTTTACCGAGAAGGGCGCTGGCGCCGCGCTGAAAAGCTCGGGCGATCAGCGTGACGCGGTGCTGAGCACGCTCGGCGTGCGGGCGATCAAGACCTTCAATCTGTCGACTCAGCAGACACTGGATGTGAGCGGCCACCTCGGCTGGCAACACAGCCTGAGCGACATCGAATCCGAGCAACACCTGCGCTTTGCCAGCGGGGGCACGCCTTACTCGGTGGAGAGTTCGGCGCTGGTACGTGATGCCGCGCTCGTCGGCGTGCAAGCGAGCCTGGCGCTGAGCCGCGATGTACGGGTGAATTTTGATTACAACGCACAACTGGCCAATCGCGAGAAGAGCCACGGCGTCGGCGTGAGTCTGAACTGGCAGTTCTGAACAAACGGATTTTTCGCAACATCACTAAGGAAGGTCGCTGGATGAATAACAACAATACCTGCGCGCAAACGGGTGGTCGCTTCGCCCTTAAAACCCTGAATTTCGCGGTGTTGTGCGCACTGACCACCTGGGGCACAGCGCAGGCTGCACCCTATGTGGAAAACGGTCGCACGGGCGATGCCAGCAGTTGGCGCAGCGCCGAATTCCAGGCCGATTGGGGGCTGGGCGCTATCGGGGCCGATTACGCCTACGCCGCGGGTTACACCGGCAAAGGCGTCAAGTTGGGGATCTTTGACCAACCGGTGTACGCCGCGCACCCGGAGTTTTCCGGCAGCAACAAAGTCATCACGCTGGTCACCCGGGGTATTCGCCAATACACCGACCCGTACATCCCGGTCAAAGCCGGGGATACGTTCCTTTATGACGGTTCGCCCTCGGTCGGCTCCAACGGCAAGCTCGGCGCACACGGCACCCACGTCGGCGGCATCGCGGCGGGCAGTCGCGATGGCGGCCCGATGCACGGCGTGGCGTTCGGCGCACAAATCATCAGTGCCGACAACGGCGACCCCGGCCCGGAAGACGGCATTGTTCGCGGCAACGACGGCGCGGTGTACAAGGCCGGTTGGGATGCGCTGATCGCCAGCGGTGCGCGGATCATCAACAACAGTTGGGGCATCGGCATCACCGACCGTTTCGACCTCGGCGGCCGCGACCCGGCGTACCCGCACTTCACGGTCAACGACGCACAATTGCAGTTCAACGAGATCCGCACGCTGCTCGGCACCAAGCCCGGCGGTGCCTATGACGGTGCGATTGCTGCCGCACGCAGCGGCATCGTCACGATCTTCGCCGCCGGCAACGACTACAACCTCAACAACCCGGACGCCATCGCTGGCCTCGGCTATTTCGTCCCGGACATTGCGCCGAACTGGATCACCGTCGCGGCGTTGCAACAGAACCCGAATCTGGCCAGTTCCGACCCGTACATCATCAGTACGTTTTCTTCGCGTTGCGGTTACACCGCGAGTTTCTGCGTCTCGGCACCGGGTACGCGGATCTACAGTTCGATCATCAGTGGCACCAACGCTGACAACCTCACCACTGGCTACGCCAACTACAACGGCACCTCAATGGCCGCGCCGCATGTGGCCGGCTCCATGGCCGTGTTGATGGAGCGCTTCCCGTACATGTCCGGCGATCAGGTCGCCAGCGTTTTGCGAACCACGGCCACCGACCTCGGCGCACCGGGCATCGACGCCTTGTACGGCTGGGGCATGATCAACCTGCGCAAAGGCATTGATGGCCCGGCGATGTTCGTCACCGAGCAGGACATTCCGGCTGAATTCCGTATCGAAGGCGCCTATGGCTCCGGCCAGTTTGTCGCGGATTTGCCCGGCATCGGCGCGATCATCGACCAAGGCAAACCCACCGAACGCGTGTGCACCGACATCACTTGCGGTCTCGATACCTGGCGCAACGACATTTCCGGGCACGGCGGTTTGACCAAGCAAGGCATCGGCACGCTGGTGCTGACCGGCAACAACACCTACAGCGGCCCGACCCTGGTCAATCAGGGGCGCCTGGCAATTAACGGGTCGCTGCAATCGGCGGTCACCGTGAATGACGGTGGCATCCTCGGCGGTAACGGCCACATCGGCGCGCTGTCGGTGAAAAGCGGCGGTACGGTCGCACCGGGCAACTCCATCGGCACCCTGAACGTGGCGGGGGATGTGACCTTCGCGCCGGGCTCGACCTACGCGGTGGAGTTGTCGCCAACCAGCAGTGACCAGATCATTGCGACCGGCAAGGCTGTGATCGAAGGGGCGACGGTGAGCATGTCGCTGGAAAACAGCCCGACACTGCTGACCACCGGCCAAGTGAAAAGCCTGCTTGGCACCCAATACAACATCCTGCAAGCGGCGGGCGGCATTGAAGGACGCTTCGGGCAAGTGCTGCCGGATTACGTGTTCCTCGGTGGCACCCTCGATTACTCGGCAGGTGGCATTCAACTGGCGGTGGGGCGTAACGACGCATCGTTCGCCAGCGTGGGGCTGACGCCTAACCAGCGCGCCGTCGGTGCCGCTGCCGAGCGTTTGGGGGCGGGCAATGCCCTGTTCGAAACGCTGTTGTTGTCGCCAAACGCGGCAGCGGCGCAGCAAGCGTTCCAGCAGTTGTCCGGTGAAATTCACCCGGCCATTGGCACCCTGTTGATCAACGACAGCCGTTACCTGCGCGATGCCGTGGGTGAACGTCTGCGCGAACGTGATCTGTTCAATGCCAATGCACCGACCGACGATCGCAGCAACGCTTGGGTCAAGGTGCTGGGGTCTTGGGGGAGCAGTGACGGCGGGTACAAAAATGCCGACAGCACCACCTCCATCGGCGGTTTACTGGCCGGCGTTGACGGTTTGATAACTGACGATACCCGTCTGGGCTTCGTGACCGGTTATAGCGACAGCTCGTTGAACATGGGCAGTGGCACGCACTCCTCGGCGTCGGTCGACAGCTATCACTTGGGTGCCTATCTGGGCCATGAAATCGATGCGCTGCGCCTGACCGTTGGCGGTGCGTATAGCTGGCATCGCATCGATGTGAAACGTGACCTGCAATTGGGCGATGTCAGCGGCAAGCAGAAGGTCAAACGCGATGCGAGCACTGCGCAATTGTTCACGGAAGCGGCTTACGATCTGCGTCTGCAACCGATGAACCTGGAGCCGTTCGCCAATCTGGCTTACGTGCACCTGAACAGCGACAGCTTCACCGAGAAGGGTGACGCCACCGCATTGAAGGGCGGCGAAGACAATCGTGATGTGGTGCTGTCGACCCTCGGTGTACGGGCCAAACGCACGTTTGCCTTGTCGGACAAGCACCAACTGGAATTGGGCGCGAGCCTGGGCTGGCAGCACAACCTGAGCAGCGTTGATGCCGAGAGTCACCTGGCCTTCGCCAACGGCAACAGTGCGTTCAACGTGCAGAGCGTGTCGATGGACCGTGATGCTGCCGTGGTCGGCGTGCGTGCCGGTCTGGCGCTCAATCGCGATGTGCGGGTCAACCTGGATTACAACGGGCTGATCGGTTCCAATGAGAAAGACCACGGTGTTGGCCTGACTCTGGACTGGCAGTTCTGATTTGAAAGAGGGAGCACAACATGGGACTGTTTGATTACAAAAATGCCGATGGCAAAGCGTTGTACAGCGATGCCATCGCACTGACGCTATACGCCTACACGCCGACTGGTCAGCCATTGCCGGCGACCGGTTGGAAGCCGCTCACGGCGACGGCACTGGGTTATCAGGGCAACGTTGGCGCGCAGGGAACGTTCTTCGGCGAGAAGGACGGCTTCACCAGCGCCGAGGCCGAAGTACTCGGCAAATACGACGCCGCCGGCCAGTTGATTGGTATCGGCATTGCCTTTCGTGGCACCGGTGGGCTGGGTTACAGCGACACCTTCGGCGACTTGAAAAACAACCTGCTGGCCGCCGTCGGGCCGTCGGATTACGCGAGCAACTACGCCAAAAACGCTTTCGACAACCTGCTCAAGGCTGTCGCAACGTTTGCCATTGCTCACGGCATCGCCGCTAAAGACGTGCTGATCAGCGGCCACAGCCTTGGCGGTCTCGGCGTCAACAGCGTCGCGGATTTGAGCGCCAGTCACTGGGGCGGTTTTTTCAAGGATGCCAACTACATCGCCTTCGCTTCGCCCACCCAGAGCAGCACCGGTACCCACGTGCTGAACATCGGCTACGAGAACGATCCGGTGTTCCGCGTGCTCGACGGCACCACGTTCAGCAGCGCATCGATGGGCAAACACGACAAGCCGCATGATTCGACCACCGACAATATCGTCAACTTCAACGACAACTACGCGTCGACCGCACAGAATCTGGTGCCGTTCAGCATCATCAATCCGCTGAGCTGGTCGGCGCATGGTTCGCTGGGGTATGCCGATGGTTTGAATCGGGTCATTGGCTCAACGTTCTACAACCTGACCAGCAAGGACTCGACCATCATCGTCTCCAACCTGGAGGCGTCATCCCGGGGTAAAACCTGGGTCGAAGACTTGGGGCGCAGCGGCGAACCGCACACCGGCAGCACCTTCATCATCGGCACAAACAGCAATGACTGGCTCAAGGGCGGGGCGGGCAACGACTTCCTCGAAGGCTTGGGCGGTGATGACCGTTTTCGTGATGATGGCGGCTTCAACATCCTGCTCGGCGGCCAGGGCCACAACACCTTTGAGCTGCACAAACCGTTGCAGAACTTCAGCTTCGCCAACGACGGTGACGGCACGCTTTACGTGCGCGACGCCTACGGCGGCATCAGCATGACTCGCGACATTGGCGCGCTGGTGAGCAAGGAGGCGGGGTCATGGTGGGGCAGCAAGGAAATCACCTGGGGCGTCACCGCCAAGGGGCTGACTCATGGCAGCGAACTCACTCAGTACAACCATTCGCTCAACGGCGATGCGTACGGCAATGCGCTGCACGCGACGGCCGACGGTGACTGGCTGTTCGGTCTGGGAGGCAACGACCAACTGATCAGCGACAAGGGCCATGTGACGTTCGTGGGCGGCGCCGGTAACGACGTGATGACCGCGGTGGGTGGCAACAACACCTTCCTGTTCAGCGGCGCGTTCGGTTTTGATGCTATCAACGGGTATCAGGGCAACGACAAACTGGTGTTCATGGGCGTCGAAGGTGCGGGCCAGGGCTACGACTACAAGCAACATGTCGCGCAGACTGGCAACGATACCGTGCTGAAGATTGGCGACTATGCCGTGACCCTGATCGGGGTTGGAGTGGCTAACCTGTCGGACTCGGCGTTCGTATTCGCTTAGATCCTGCTCGCATAGAGCGATGTGCACGATGTGTTGAAATGCTCCGGGGCGTCCCGCGAGGGGCGCCCTGGCTGTGAGCTATCTCTGAACAATTCCAACAAAAAGAGAGGCAATGGCAATGGGTGTGTATGACTACAAAAACTTCGGTACAGCCGATTCCAAGGCGTTGTTCAGTGACGCCATGGCCATCACGCTGTATTCCTACCACAACCTCGATAACGGCTTTGCCGCCGGGTACCAGCACAACGGCTTCGGTCTCGGCCTGCCGGCCACGCTGGTTACCGCGCTGATTGGTGGCACCGATTCACAAGGGGTGATCCCCGGTGTTCCGTGGAATCCCGACTCGGAAAAACTCGCGCTTGATGCGGTGAAGAAGGCAGGCTGGACGCCGATCACCGCCTCGCAATTGGGCTACGACGGCAAGACTGATGCGCGCGGAACCTTCTTTGGCGAGAAGGCCGGTTACACCAGCGCTCAAGTCGAAATCCTCGGCAAATACGACGCACAAGGTCATCTCACCGAACTGGGCATTGCTTTTCGCGGCACCAGCGGCCCGCGGGAAATCCTCATCGGTGACTCGATCGGCGACGTGATCAATGACCTGCTCGCGGCATTCGGCCCCAAGGACTACGCCAAGAACTACGTCGGCGAAGCCTTCGGCAATCTGCTCAATGACGTGGTGGCGTTCGCCAAGGCCAACGGCCTCAGCGGCAAGGATGTGCTGGTCAGCGGCCACAGCCTCGGTGGCCTCGCGGTCAACAGCATGGCGGACTTGAGCAGCGGCAAGTGGGGCGGGTTCTTCGCCGATTCCAACTACATCGCCTACGCCTCGCCGACCCAAAGCAGCACTGACAAGGTGCTCAACGTCGGCTACGAGAACGACCCGGTATTCCGCGCGCTCGACGGCTCCACGTTCACCGGCGCTTCTGTCGGCGTGCACGATGCGCCCAAGGAATCGGCCACCGACAACATCGTCAGCTTCAACGACCACTACGCTTCGAACGCGTGGAATGTGCTGCCGTACTCGATCCTCAACATCCCAACCTGGATCTCGCACCTGCCCACCGCCTATGGCGACGGGATGAATCGGGTCATCGAGTCGAAGTTCTACGACCTGACCAGCAAGGACTCGACGATTATCGTCGCCAACCTGTCGGACCCGGCGCGGGCCAATACCTGGGTGCAGGATCTCAATCGCAACGCCGAAACCCACAAGGGCAGCACGTTCATCATCGGCAGCGACAGCAACGATCTGATCCAGGGCGGCAGTGGCAATGACTATCTGGAGGGCCGCGCCGGCAACGACACCTTCCGCGACAGCGGCGGCTACAACATCATCCTTGGCGGGCAGGGCAGCAATACCCTGGATCTGCAGCAATCGGTGAACAAGTTCGACTTCGCCAATGATGGCGCGGGCAATCTGTACATTCGCGATGCCAATGGCGGGATCAGCCTGACCCGCGACATCGGCAGCATCGTCACCAAGGAGCCAGGTTTCCTCTGGGGCCTGTTCAAGGATGATGTCACCCACAGCGTCACGGCCAGCGGACTGAAGGTCGGCAACAATGTCACGGCGTACGAATCCAGTGTGAAGGGCACATATGGTGCTGACACGCTTAAAGCACATGCCGGTGGTGACTGGTTGTTTGGCCTGGATGGCAACGACCATTTGATCGGCGGCGCGGGCAATGACGTATTTGTCGGCGGCGCCGGTAATGACCTGATGGAATCGGGGGGCGGAGCCGATACGTTCGTGTTCAACGGTGCGTTCGGTCAGGATCGGGTGGTGGGTTTTACGTCCAACGACAAACTGGTGTTCTTCGGCGTACAGGGTGTTTTGCCCAACGAAGACTTCCGCGCTCATGCCTCATCGGTGGGGCAGGACACGCTGCTGACGTTTGGCAGTGATTCGGTGACGTTGGTCGGGGTGTCGCTCAATAGCTTGAGTGGCGATGGGATTGTGATCGCTTGATGTTTTTGAGGGGCCTGTAAGGGCCCCTTCGCGAGCACGCCGCTCCCACACTGGATCTGTGTCGCTCACAAGTTCCCTGTGGGGGCGGGCTTGCTTGCGAAGTCCAATAGCGCGGCGGTAAAAAGTGACTCATTGGCCACTACCTGACTCTCAATCCTGCAATAACAGGAATCGGCACTAAAGCCTGGACGTGCGCACACGTCATGTACAGGCAGCCATTGAGTACAGGAGATTCAAACGTGAAAGGTTTCAAGAGGTATGTCGGGTTTGTGGGGCTGGCGCTGAGTTCGGCCAATGCCTGGGCCGATCTGCCTCAAAGCTCGATTCTCAGCCGTTATGGAATGACCGACGATCAACTGCCAAGCCCGGCTAAAACCGAGGTGGTGGAACCCGTCGAAGAGAAAAGCCGCTTTCAGATCCAGCCCGAACAGCCGTTGGTGACGATAAAAACAGGTCCACAAAGCAGCGGCAATCGCATCATGGACCGTATGGCGCTGCAGGATCTGGAGCGTTGCCGTCGCTTGCAGAACGAACTCGCCCGGCGTGGCGGGCAATACGTCAGTTGCGAAAACACCATCCCGGGCGTGACCCTCGAACAATAATCGCCTCGAATTCCCGCAGGCGCTGTCGAGTGGAGCGAGGCTGCGTCTGCAGGGTATATATCGTCAGTCTTCCTTGCGCACCGTGGCCACGTCATCGGCGCGTACTTTGACTTTCGCACCGGAAATATCTTCAAACTCGTAGAAGCCATCGTTGGTTTCGGTTTTCGGCATGTCCTTGGTCAGGTACTGAGTGCCGTTTTGCAGGGTGACCACGGTCTGGGTCGAGCAACCGCCCAAGGCCAGCAGGGCCGCTACCGCCAGGGGGATGCCCAGTGTCTTGATTTTCATATCCACCTCAAATTCCTCATTTCGCGTGATACCGAGCATTGTCGGTGTCCTAGGCGGTTGGTGCCATCGCGCCGGGAAAAGTTCTATTTACCGGTTAAAAATGCCATTTATCTTTTTCCGTTTGCGCCGGGTGGGGCAGAGCTGTTATCTGTACGCATAACCAGTATTCGTCCGCCGTGGCCCTGAATTCCCGTGACTGCCAATCCCCTTGATGATCCGTTCTATTACCTCAACAACTTCCGGCAAGTGCTTGATTGGCTTGAGCTTCGCTATGCCGATGTGATGAGCGAAACGGAGCACGCGTTCATCGGCGACTTCAAATCGTTGCCTCGCGCATCACAGGGCTTGCTGGTGCGGATGGTGATGCGCAAGGGCGTGCATTTTCGTGCCGGCAAGCTCAGTTACGCGGAAATCGGCGACATCGCCTGCGCGGCACAACCGTTGCTGGCTTGCGGCTGGCTCGACGAACACGCGCCATTGGCGATGGCTGAGCTGTTCGATGTGTTGCTCAAGGCCGAGATTTTGCAAGCGTTCGGCGCTTTTATCGAGCAACCCAAGGGCCGCAAGGACGACTGGCTGCCGCTGCTCGCCGAGCAGTTCACCGAAGCCAGAAGCCTGCGCGACTGGGCGCCTCTGCTGGCTGAGCGCTTGTTCAGCCTGACCATCATGGACCTGTGCGATCGCTTGCGACTGATGTTTTTCGGCAACCTGTATCAGGACTGGTCCGAATTCGTGTTGGCTGACCTCGGCATCTTTACCTACGAAAAAGTCGAGTTCTGCGCCGATTCCCGTGGTCTGCGCAGCCGTGAGGACGTCGACGCGTGTCTGTTTCTGCACCAATGCCAATTGCGCTTCGAGGCCGGTGAGCCACTGGAAACCATTGTCGGGCAGGTCAGCGCCTTGCACTTCGACAACCCCTGGCTGCAACGGCGACGCGGCAAGGTGTTGTTCCAGATCGCCCAATACTGCGAACGCATCAGCGAGTTTGCTTTGGCCCTGACTGTCTATCGCGATTGCGCCTATCCCGGCGCTCGCTTGCGGATGATCCGCGTACTGGAACGCTGCAGCGAATACGGCCGGGCGCTGGAACTCGCCACGCTCGCCGAACAAACACCCGAAAGCGCTGCCGAGCAGCAAGGCCTGCAACGGATTTTGCCGCGGTTGCGACGCAAACTCGGTGGCCCGCCGCTCAAACGTGCGGTGGCGAAACCAGTGGAGCGCCTGGATCTGCAGTTGCCGCGCAGCGATCCCGCGCTGTCGGTGGAGTATTACGTGCAGGCGCACTTGCATGACGAAGAAGGCCCGGTGCATTACGTTGAAAACAGCCTGATCAACTCATTGTTCGGGCTGCTCTGCTGGCCGGCGATATTCGCGCCGTTGCCGGGGGCGTTCTTTCACCCGTTTCAGCGCGGGCCGGTGGACCTGCTCAATGAAGACTTCCAGCAACGCCGCGCCGACGTGTTTCAAGCCTGCCTCGCGGAGTTGGAGGACGGCCGTTATGCCGTAACCATCCGCGAGCGCTTTGTCGCCAAGTGGGGCATACAGTCGCCGTTCGTGTTCTGGGGCGCATTGAATGAAGAATTACTGGAGCAGGCGCTGGCCTGCCTGCCCGCCGAACACCTCAAACACTGGTTCCAGCGTTTGCTGCTCGACATCAAAGCCAACCGTACCGGCATGCCGGACCTGATCCAGTTCTGGCCGCAGCACAAAACCTATCGAATGATCGAAGTCAAAGGTCCTGGCGACCGCTTGCAGGACAACCAACTGCGCTGGCTGGAGTTTTGCCACCAACACCAGATGCCGGTTGCCGTGTGTTACGTGCAATGGGCGGAGCAGAGCGCTTGAGCTACAGCGTTGCGGTGCGCGCGCTGTGTGAGTTCACCGCCAAGACCGGCGACCTCGACCTGCGCTTCACGCCGTCACCGACGGCACTCGAAGGCATGGCCGGCCATCGCACCGTCGCGTCCAGGCGCAGCGACACCTATCAAAGCGAAGTGGCACTGGAAGGTGAGTTCCGCCAGTTGAAGGTCAAGGGCAGGGCGGATGGCTACGACCCGGCGCAAAACTGCCTCGAAGAAGTCAAAACCTACCGCGGCGATTTGAGCAAACAACCGGCCAATCACCGCCAGTTGCACTGGGCGCAGGCGAAGGTCTACGGCTGGCTGATGTGCTGCAAACTGCAACTTGAGCAGATCAATCTGGCGCTGGTGTATTTCGACATCGTCAGCGAGAAGGAAACCTGCCTGCTGGAAGCGTTCAGCGCCCAGGCCTTGCAGGTTTTTTTTGAGCAGCAATGCGCTTTGTTCCTGCGTTGGGCCGAACAGGAAGTGGCGCATCGCGAGGCGCGTAATCTGGCCGCGCAGCAATTGGCGTTTCCCCATGCGGATTTTCGTCCGGGGCAACGCCATCTGGCGGAATCGGTCTTCAAGGCTATCAGCACAGGCCGTTGTCTGATGGCGCAAGCGCCCACAGGGATCGGTAAAACCCTCGGCACGCTGTTCCCGGTGCTCAAGGCGTTGGCACCGCAGCAACTGGACAAAGTGTTCTTTCTGACCGCCAAGACACCGGGGCGCAAACTGGCGCTGGACGCCAGTCAGGTGTTGTTCGATCAATCGGCCACCTTGCCCTTGCGCGTGCTGGAGATGGTTGCTCGGGACAAGGCCTGCGAACACCCAGACAAGGCCTGTCACGGCGAGTCCTGTCCGTTGGCCCAGGGCTTTTATGATCGCTTGCCGGCCGCCCGTGAAGCCGCCAGTCGAATCCGCCGGCTCGATCAAGCGGCGATGCGTGAAGTCGCTGCACAGCATTCGGTGTGTCCGTATTACCTGAGTCAGGAAATGGCCCGCTGGGCGGACGTGGTGATCGCCGACTACAACTATTACTTCGATTTCAGCGCGTTGCTGTTCGGCCTCGCTCAGCTCAATCAGTGGAAGGTGGCGGTCCTGGCCGACGAAGCACACAACCTCGTTGAGCGCGGGCGGCAGATGTACAGCGCCAGTCTCGATCAAGCCACGCTGGGCAGCGTTCGCAAAACGGCCCCCCAAGCACTGAAAAGATCCCTGCAACGGGTCAACCGTGAGTGGAATGCGTTGCAGGCGCCGCAACTGGCGCCGTATCAGGCCTATGACAAGGCCCCGGAAAAACTCCTGCAGGCAATCGCCCTGTGTAGCGCAGCCATTGGCGACTACCTCAATGATCATCCGCAAGGGCTCGACAGTGGATTGCAGAACTTCTACTTCGATTTGCTGCAATTTGCCCGGGTGGCGGAACTGTATGACGCGCATTACCTGTTCGACATCAGTAAGCGCGACCTCGATCGTAAACGCCCGCTATCGCAACTGTGCCTGCGCAACGTGGTGCCGGCGGCGTTCATTGGCCCGCGCCTGAAAGCGGCGCGAAGCTGCGTGCTGTTTTCCGCCACGCTGAGCCCGCGCCACTATTACGCCGATTTGCTCGGCACGCCGGCCGACACCGTATGGATTGACGTCGAGTCGCCGTTCAGCGCCGAGCAGTTGCAGGTGCAGGTCATCAGCCGGATTTCGACCCGCTTCAATCATCGTCAGGCATCGCTGGAGCCCATTGTCGAACTGATCGCCCAGCAGTTCAGAGAGCGCCCGGGCAACTATCTGGCGTTCTTCAGCAGTTTCGATTACCTGCAACAGGTGGCAATGTTACTGGCCGAACGGCACCCAACTATCACCCTTTGGCAGCAGTCGCGAGGCATGGTCGAAGGGGCGCGGCAGGCCTTTCTCGATCAATTCACCGCCGAGAGTCAGGGCGTTGGCTTTGCGGTCTTGGGCGGAGCCTTCGGCGAGGGTATCGACTTGCCGGGCGCTCGGCTGATCGGCGCGTTCATCGCCACGCTGGGACTGGCGCAACTCAATCCGGTCAATGAACAGTTGAAACGACGCATGGCGGCGATTTTCGGTGCCGGTTACGACTACACCTACCTGTTCCCTGGCGTGCAGAAAGTCGTCCAGGCGGCCGGGCGCGTGATCCGCACCCGCGAGGATCGCGGCGTGGTGATGCTGATCGACGACCGCTTTGCCGAGAGTCGGATCAAACAGTTGTTGCCACGCTGGTGGGCCATCCATAACGAAGCGCCTGCGCAACCGGATTGAATGACGCCCCGGTAAATCCGGCTGAACTAGTGCGTAACGCGATGCTTCTAAACGGTTCCCCCCGCTCCGGAGCGTACGTCCCTTGTCTCGCATATTGACCCAGCCGACCGCTGAAGAAACCCTGACCGAACATGACGCCAAGATGTTCGGTTCGCCCAAGGAACGGCTGGATTTCTATCGCCGGGAGATCCAGTACGAAACCAGCATTCTCGCCAATCGCACTGACGCTTATCTGGCCGCACAGTCGTTTCTGGTGATTGCCTTTGCTTCGTGCATGTCCAACCTCAATCCGGAGTGGGGCAAGTTGTTTACCCTGGTGGTGCCGGCGTTTCTGGCGCTACTCGGGCTGCTCAGTTCGCTCAACGCCTGGCCGGGGATTCGTGCGGCATACGAGATCATCGATCACTGGCACTTCAAGCAAAGCCATTTATTGCTCAGCGAGCCGCTGATGGGCTTGGCCTATGACGAGTCACCGCTGTTCAGTGAAACGGAATCCAGTCATAAGGGCTATCGCAAGTCGTTGCTGTTTTCTCTGCGCACGCCGTGGATCTTTGCGACGTTTTGGGTGCTGCTGGGCAGTTATTCGGTGTACATACAGTTCACGAATCCGGGGAGCTGATCAAACGACATAGAAAAGCCCGGCGACGAAGGCCGGGCTTTTCTTTGTCGTTTGATCATCAACTGGTCTCAAGCTGGCGACGCAACCCCTGCGAGTTCTGTACCGACATCGGAATCGGCGGGAAATCTTCATTCAATACGCACAGGTGCTCAATGGCATCGGCGAACTTCACATCGGCTTTTCGGCGCAAGGCCCTGTAGTGCTCAAACTGTTCGAGATCCAGTTGCCCGGCTTCGAGTAATTCATGCGACGCTCGATTCAGCGCCTGCGCTTCTTCGAACAATTGACGATTGCGTTCCAGGGCCAAAGCCCTGCATGCCTTGATTTGCGCAGGAGTCGAGCATTCTTTCATGACCATAACCTTAATCTTCGGGGTTCCTTTTCATAGGCCTTTTGCCAAACGGGAACCGAACCTGCCGGGCCCCGCCGGTGACACCCGGCGAGGGGTTATGGTTGTGACCACTGAGAATCCGCGAGAGATCCATTTTTTTGCTGAAGACTTTCGGTTTTTGGTTTTTGCGTTGTTCAGGGCCGGCAAGGATCGGTTGTGCGCTGATGCCGTGCAGCAGGTTCGCGATGCTTTCAGATTCAGCGGTTGGCCAGTGCCCGCTCCATGCGCGCAATACCTTCTTCGAGCATTGATCGCGGGCATCCAAAGTTCAGGCGTACGAACTGTTGGCTGTGGTCGCCAAAATCCAGACCGGCGCTCAACCCTACCTTGGCCTGCTCAAGGAAAAACTGCTGCGGGTTGGCCAGATCCAGCGCCGAGCAATCGAGCCAGGCCAGATAAGTGCCCTGCGGCACATTCATGGTCACGCCCGGCAAGCGGCTGCGCACGGCTTCAACCAGATAATCCCGGTTGGCCTGCAGGTAGGTTTTCATCTCGGCGAGCCATGGGCCGGCTTCGCTGTAGGCCACGCGAGTCGCTTCCATGCCCAGCGGATTGACGCTGTCGACCATGCCGCAACGGGCATGGTTGACGCGTTCACGCAGCGCGGCGTCCTGAATGATCATGAACGAGGTTTTGAGGCCGGCGATGTTGTAAGCCTTGCTCGCTGACATCAGGGTGATGGTGCGCTGAGCGATTTCCGGGCTCAGGGACGCGGTCGGAATGTGTACGCGACCGTCGAAGCACAGTTCGGCGTGGATTTCATCGGAGATGATCCAGGCGTCCTGCGCAACACAGATGTCCGCCACCGCTTGCAACTCTTCGCGGCCGAACACTTTGCCGATCGGGTTGTGCGGGTTGCTCAACAGCAGGGCGCCGCCGCCGTTCAGCGAATCACGCAGGCTATCCAGTGGTGTGGCGTAGGTGCCGTCGGCCTGCGGCGTGAATTCCAGCTCAACCTTGTTCAAGCCCCAATGGCCCGGCGCGTGACGCAGCGGCGGATAGTTCGGCACTTGTACCACGACGTTCTGCTGAGACTGAACCAAGGCTTTGAGCGCCATGTTGAAGCCCGACTCAACGCCCGGCAGGAAGATCAGCTCTTGCGGTTTGACCTGCCAGGCGAATTTGTTCCAGAGGTCGGCAACGATGGCTTCGCGCAGGTTGTCCTGGGCCACACTGTAACCCACCAACGGATGCAGCAAGCGCTGCTGCAGGGCCTCGATGACAACCGGTGGCGCGGCGAAATCCATATCAGCGACCCACATTGGCAACACGTCGGCTGCATAGCGGCTCCACTTGGTGCTGCCGGTGTTGTGGCGGTCGAATACCTGATCAAAGTCAAAAGTCATGCGCGGTCTCGTGAAGGCGGGGTTAATTCTGTCGGCCATTCTAAGCCCAACACGATCCCGGTGGGAGTTGGCTTGCCCGCGATGGCGTCGGCACAGTCAATATTGAGGGGGCATGACAAACCGCTATCGCTGGCAAACCAGCGCCCGTGAGGTTTTGGATGAAGCCATGAGGTCGCTCGACAACCGGCCGACGGTCGGTTTTCACACAGGTGGCAGGGTCTTTGTCTACAGTGAAAAAGCCGGCAGTCATTCTGCCGCAACCGTGATTGTCCAGATACAACCCGGCACCATTACCGGGTTTCACCTGATCAGGAGTGCACGATGGATCTCAGCCGTCGTCAGTTCTTCAAGGTCGCCGGTATCGGCCTTGCAGGCTCAAGCCTAGGCGCGTTGGGCATGGCCCCGACGCTTGCCTTCGCCGAGCAGGTGCGCCACTTCAAGCTTGCCCACACCCATGAAACCCGCAACACCTGCCCGTATTGCTCGGTCGGTTGCGGTTTGATCATGTACAGCCAGGGCGATGCTGCGAAGAACGTCGCGCAAAATATCATCCATATCGAGGGCGACGCCGACCACCCGGTCAACCGTGGCACCCTCTGTCCAAAAGGCGCGGGCCTGCTGGACTTCATTCACAGCCCGGGCCGCTTGTTGTATCCGCAAACGCGAAAGCCAGGCAGTAGCGAGTGGACGCGGATCAGTTGGGATCAAGCGCTGGATCGCATCGCCGACTTGATGAAAGCCGACCGCGACGCCAATTTCGTCGAGCAGAACGAAAAAGGCGAAACGGTCAATCGCTGGCTCACCACCGGGTTTCTTGCGGCTTCCGCTTCGTCCAACGAGGCGGGGTACATGACGCACAAGGTCATCCGCAGTCTCGGCATGTTGGGGTTCGATAACCAGGCGCGTGTCTGACACGGCCCGACGGTGGCAAGTCTTGCCCCGACGTACGGCCGTGGTGCTATGACCAATACCTGGACCGATATCGCCAACGCGAATCTGGTTCTGGTGATGGGCGGCAACACAGCAGAAGCCCATCCGTGCGGCTTCAAATGGGTGACCGAAGCCAAAGCGCATAACGCTGCGCGGCTGATCGTGGTCGATCCGCGTTTTACCCGCACGGCGTCGGTGGCCGATTATTACGCCCCGATCCGCACTGGCACCGACATTGCTTTCATGGGCGGGTTGATCAATTACCTGCTGACCGAGGACAAGATCCAGCACGAATACGTGCGCAACTACACCGACGTGTCGTTCATTGTCAAAGCCGGGTACGGCTTCGAAGATGGCATTTTCAGTGGCTACGATGCGGCCAAGCGCAGTTACACCGACAAGTCCGGGTGGGGCTATGAAATCGGTGAGGACGGTTTCGTCAAAATCGACCCAACGCTGCAGGACCCGCGCTGCGTCTATCAATTGATGAAGCAGCATTACATCCGCTACAACATCGAACTGGCGAGCCAGATTTGCGGCATGCCGGTCGATGCGATGCAGAAAATCTGGGGCGAAATTGCTACGTGCGCCCAGCCGGGCAAGACCATGACGATTCTCTACGCCCTGGGCTGGACACAGCACTCGACCGGTTCGCAGATCATTCGCAGTGCGGCGATGGTGCAGCTTCTGTTAGGCAACGTGGGTATGCCGGGCGGTGGCGTCAATGCCTTGCGCGGACACTCCAATATTCAGGGCCTGACGGATCTGGGCTTGCTCTCCAACTTGCTGCCGGGTTACTTGACGCTGCCGCAAGACGCCGAGCAGGACTACAACGCCTACATCACCAAACGCACGCAAAAACCGCTGCGCCCCGGGCAGTTGTCCTACTGGCAGAACTACAGCAAGTTTCACGTCAGCCTGATGAAGGCCTGGTACGGCGCCAATGCCACCGTCGAGAACCAGTGGTGTTACGACTACCTGCCGAAACTCGACATCCCCAATTACGACATCCTCAAGATGTTCGACCTGATGAGTCTGGGCAAAGTCAACGGCTACATGTGCCAGGGGTTCAACCCGATTGCCGCGCTGCCGGACAAGAACCGGGTGATGGCGGCACTGGCCAAGTTGAAATGGTTGGTGGTGATGGACCCGCTGGCCACCGAAACCTCGCAGTTCTGGGAAAACGTCGGCCCTTACAACGATGTGAAAAGCGCCGACATCCAGACCGAAGTGATCCGCCTGCCAACCACCTGCTTTGCCGAAGAAGATGGCTCGCTGGTCAACAGCAGTCGTTGGTTGCAATGGCACTGGAAGGGGGCGGATGGACCCGGCGAAGCGCGCACGGACATCCAGATCATGAGCGAGTTGTTCCTGCGTCTGCGCCAGCGCTATGCGGCAAACGGTGGCACTTTCGCCGATCCGCTGTTGAAACTGTCCTGGCCCTACAAAATTGCCACTGAACCTTCCCCCGAGGAAATCGCCAAGGAGATAAACGGCTACGCCACGACAGACTTCAACGATGCCAGCGGCGCGACGATCAAGGGCAATACGCAACTGGCCGGGTTCGCCCAGCTCAAGGACGATGGCAGCACCGCGTCCGGCTGCTGGATTTTCGCCGGCAGTTGGACCGAGGCCGGCAACCAGATGGCCCGGCGTGACAATGCCGACCCCTATGGCATGCACCAGCATCTGGGCTGGGCGTGGGCCTGGCCGGCCAACCGGCGGATTCTCTACAACCGCGCGTCGGCGGACGTTGCTGGCAAGCCGTGGGATCCGAAAAAGCGCTTGGTGTGGTGGAACGGCAAAACCTGGGGCGGCACCGATGTGCCGGACTACAAGGCTGACATACCGCCAGAAGCCGGGATGAACCCGTTCATCATGAACCCCGAGGGCGTGGCGCGGTTCTTTGCCGTCGACAAGATGACCGAAGGGCCATTCCCCGAGCATTACGAACCGTTCGAAACGCCGATTGGCATCAATCCGCTGCACCCGCAGAACAAGAACGCTACCAGCAACCCGGCGGCGCGGATCTTTGATTCGGTCTGGGACAGCCTCGGCGAGGCCAAGGATTTCCCCTACGCGGGCACCAGCTACCGGCTCACCGAGCATTTCCACTTCTGGAGCAAGCACTGCAAGTTGAACGCGATTACCCAGCCCGAGCAGTTTGTCGAGATCGGCGAAGTGCTGGCGAAAGAGAAGGGCATCGCTGCCGGTGATCGGGTACGGGTCAGTTGCAAGCGCGGCTTCATTGAAGCGGTGGCTGTGGTGACCAAAAGAATCCGTCCGTTGCAGGTCAATGGCCAGGTGGTGCACCAGATCGGCATCCCGCTTCACTGGGGGTTCACCGGGCTGACGCGTCACGGATACCTGACCAACACCCTGGTGCCGTTCCTCGGCGATGGCAACACCCAGACCCCGGAATCCAAGTCATTCCTGGTCAACGTGGAGAAGCTATAGTGGAGAATCTATAAATGGCCAGCCAAGACATCATTGCCCGCTCGGCCACGACCACACAGCCGCCGTCGGTGAGGAATCAGCAGGAGGTGGCGAAGCTGATCGACACCACCAAATGCATCGGCTGCAAGGCCTGTCAGGTCGCGTGCTCGGAATGGAACGAGCTGCGCGACGATATTGGCCACAACTACGGTACCTACGACAATCCGCAGGACTTGAGCGCAGAAACCTGGACATTGATGCGTTTCACCGAGCACGAAACCGACGCCGGCAACCTCGAATGGCTGATCCGCAAGGACGGCTGCATGCACTGCGCCGAGCCCGGTTGCCTGGCGGCGTGCCCCAGCCCAGGTGCGATCATCAAGCACGCCAACGGCATCGTCGATTTCGATCAGGATCACTGCATCGGTTGTGGTTATTGCATCACTGGTTGCCCGTTCGACGTTCCGCGAATCTCGCAGAAAGATCACAAGGCTTACAAATGCACCTTGTGCTCGGATCGGGTCGCGGTCGGGCTGGAGCCGGCCTGCGTGAAAACCTGCCCGACCGGCGCTATCGTTTTCGGCACCAAGGAAGACATGAAAGAGCACGCCGCCGAGCGCATCGTCGATCTCAAGAGTCGTGGCTTTGAAAACGCTGGCCTGTATGACCCGTTAGGGGTTGGTGGCACCCACGTCATGTACGTGCTGCACCATGCCGACACGCCGAAAATCTATGCGGGGCTGCCGGAAAACCCGGCCATCAGTCCCTTGGTGGGCCTGTGGAAAGGCATCAGCAAACCCCTTGGCTTGCTGGCCATGGGCGCGGCGGTGCTGGCGGGGTTCTTCCACTATGTGCGAATCGGGCCGAACCGCGTCGAAGAAGACGAGCATTCGGCACCTCCCGATGCTTCGGTGCATGTCGTTGATCCTGCGGTACACACCTTCGATCCACGCGGGGAGGACCGGCCATGAGCAACAAGACGATCCTGCGTTACACCGCCAACCAGCGCACCAATCACTGGTTGGTGGCGATCCTGTTCTTCATGGCCGGGCTGTCCGGGCTGGCGCTGTTTCATCCCTCGATGTTCTGGCTGAGCAACCTGTTCGGCGGCGGGCCGTGGACGCGGATTCTGCACCCGTTCATGGGCGTGCTGATGTTTCTGTTGTTCCTTGGGCTGGTGTTTCGTTTCTGGCGCGCGAACGTCTTTATCTCCAATGACGGGAAGTGGCTGCGTCGTATTGATCGGGTGCTGGTCAACGACGAGCAAAGCGTGCCGCCGGTGGGCAAGTACAACGCCGGGCAGAAGCTGCTGTTCTGGACTTTACTGCTGTGCATGCTGGGGCTGTTGTTCACCGGGCTGGTGATCTGGCGCGCGTATTTCAGCGCATTTTTCGGCATCACCGTGATCCGCTGGGCGATGCTGTTGCATGCGCTGGCCGGGTTTGTGTTGATCCTGAGCATCATCATTCACATCTACGCCGGGCTGTGGATCAAGGGCTCGATCGACGCGATGATGCATGGCTGGGTCAGCCGCGCCTGGGCGAAGAAACACCATGAGCTCTGGTATCGCGACATCACCCGCGATGATCTTCATAAAGAGACGCCGGAACGACCGGCCACGAAAAAGGGCTGACTTTTGCCAACCATTCTCGAACCCGGAGAAATCGAAGCGGCGGCCAGTTCGCCGCCGTTTCTGTACTTGCCACCGCATAACCTGTTTTCCCTGCGCGCCCAACGTCTGGAGCAACTGGCCGAGGGGCATCCATTGGCCGATTATCTGCGCCTGATCGCCGGGTTGTGCCAGGTACAGCAACAAGTCATGGACGATCCGCCACTGGCGGCGCCATTCGATGCGCAGCGCATAGAAGCGTGTCAGCAACACGGTTTGCCGCCGTTCGCTGCCGACACGTTGATCCGCGAAGACGCTTGGCACAGTTTTCTCGAGGCCTTGCTGCAACGTTATGTGCCGTCACAACTCGCTGTGGTCGATGCCGTCAACACGTTGCGCGCTGCCAACCCTGGCCAGTTGCGCAGTTGGGCCGTTGCCTTGATCAGTGGCCAGTATTCGATGGTGCCGGCGCAACTGGTGCCGTTTCTCGGCGCGGCGTTGCAGGTGGCGTGGAGTCACTGGTTACTCAGTGCGCCGAGCCTGAAACTCAAACCTGGCGACAGCCTCAGCCAATGCCCGGCCTGCGGGTCGCCGGCAATGGCCGGTGTCATCCGCCATCGCGGCAAGCACAACGGTTTACGCTATCTGGCGTGTTCCCTGTGCGCCTGCGAATGGCATGTGGTGCGGGTCAAGTGTGTGTACTGCGAGCAAAGCAAAGGCCTCGACTACCTGAGCCTTGAGGACGATCGCCACGCCGCCAATCAAGCACCGTTGCGCGCCGAAGTCTGCCCCAGCTGCAACACCTATCTGAAACTGCTTTATCTGGAGAACGATGCCGACGCCGAAGCGTTGTCGGGGGATCTCGCCAGCCTGTTGCTCGACATGCGTCTGGCCCAGGATGGCTTTCAGCGTTTGGCACCCAATCTGTTGTTGGCGCCAGGAGACGAATGACCACAGCGTCTACACTCGCCGAACAGTCTTTTGTTTTCGGGAGTGGCTGATGCCTGCCAGCGGTGCCCTGCGTTTACCTTCCGTTGATGGTGTGTTGCGTCACCCGGCGTGCCTGCCGCTGGCCCAACGTTATGGGCGTGAGGCGTTGTTGACCTGTTTGCGGCAGTTGCTCGATGAGCTGCGTTCGAGCGTGCTGAACGGGCAGTTGTCTGCGATTGAAATCAGCCCCGAAGTGCTTGCCGGTCGCGTGGGTGAACGCTTGGCCCAGCAACAGCGCAGCCAGGTTCGACGGGTGTTCAACCTCACCGGCACGGTGTTGCACACCAATCTGGGGCGGGCGCTGTTGCCGGAGGAAGCCATTGACGCCGTACAAATGGCCGCGCGATACCCGCTCAATCTGGAATTCGATCTGGCCAGCGGCAAACGCGGCGACCGTGACGATCTGATCGAAGGCCTGATCCGCGAACTGACCGGTGCCGAAGCCGTCACCGTGGTCAACAACAATGCCGCTGCGGTGCTGCTGACCCTCAACAGCCTCGGCGCGCGCAAGGAAGGCATCATTTCCCGTGGCGAGCTGATCGAAATCGGCGGCGCCTTCCGCATCCCCGACATCATGGCCCGCGCCGGCGTGCGTCTGCACGAAGTCGGCACGACCAATCGCACCCATGCCCGCGACTATGAAGCGGCGATCAACCCGCGCAGCGGTTTGATCATGCGTGTGCACGCGAGCAATTACAGCATCGAAGGATTTACCGCGCGCGTACCGACCGCTGAATTGGCTGAGTTGGCCCATCGGCATGGTTTGCCGCTGCTGGAGGATCTGGGCAGCGGCAGTCTGCTGAACCTGACGCGGTGGGGCTTGCCGGCCGAACCGACGGTGCGCCAGGCGCTGCTGGACGGCGCGGATATTGTCACCTTCAGCGGCGACAAATTGCTTGGCGGCCCGCAGGCCGGGTTGATCGTTGGGCGCAAAGAACTGATCGCGAAGATCAAGAAGAACCCGCTCAAACGCGCATTGCGGGTGGACAAATTGACCTTGGCGGCGCTGGAAGCGGTGCTGGGTTTGTATCGCGATCCGGATCGATTGCCCGAACGCCTGCCGAGTTTGCGCCTGCTGACTCGGCCGCAAGCGGAGATTTTCGCTCAGGCTGAACGTTTGCAACCGATGATGGCTGAGGTCTTGGGCGAACCGTGGCAGGTCAGCGCCGTGCAGGCCTTGGGCATGATCGGCAGCGGCAGCCAACCGGTGGCGCGTTTGCCGAGCGCGGCGCTGTGTTGTCGCCCGCAAGTGTCGAAGCGTTTGCGCGGGCGTTGCCTGTTGAATCTGGAAGCGGCGCTGCGCGCGTTGCCGATCCCGGTGCTCGGTCGCATCGACGACGACGCGCTGTGGCTGGATCTACGGCAACTCGACGACGAACCGGCGTGGCTTACGCAATTGCCGCACCTGCAGGTCGACCCGTGATCGTCGGCACGGCGGGGCACATCGACCACGGCAAGACCTCGCTGCTGCAAGCGCTGACCGGGCAAACCGGCGACCGCCGCCCGCAGGAACGCGAACGCGGGATGACCATCGACCTGGGCTATCTCTACGCCGAACTCGAACCCGGCGCGGGGCTGACCGGGTTTATCGATGTGCCCGGCCATGAGAAATTCACCCACAACATGCTCGCCGGCGCCCAAGGTATCGATCTGGTGTTGTTGGTGGTCGCGGCGGACGACGGCGTGATGCCGCAGACCCGCGAGCATCTGGCGATAGTCGAATTGCTCGGCATCCCGCGCGCGCTGGTAGCGATCACCAAATGCGACCGGGTCGAAGCGGGCAGGGTGGAGGAGGTTCAGCGGCAGGTGCTGGATCTGCTCGCCCCGGGGCCGTTTGCCGAGGCGCCGATCCTGACCGTGTCGAGTCAGAGTGGGCAGGGCATTGATGGATTGCGCGAGGTTTTGCTGCAGACGCAGAGCGAAGTGCATGAACGCAGCCGTGAGGGTGGTTTTCGCTTGGCCATCGACCGCGCCTTCAGCGTGGCGGGTGCGGGGATTGTGGTGACCGGGACGGCATTGTCGGGCGCGGTGGCTGTCGGCGACAAACTCAGCCTCGGGCCTTTGGGCAAATCGGTGCGAGTGCGCGGCCTGCATGCGCAGAATCAACCTGCCGAACAGGCCTTTGCCGGCCAGCGAGTGGCGTTGAACCTCACCGGCGAACGCCTCGAACTGGCGCAGATCCATCGCGGCCAGTGGCTGCTGAGCGAATGGCTGCACGCGCCGACGCAACGGCTCGACATCGACTTTCAACTGCTGCCCGGGGAACGCACTTTCGAACACTTTCACCCGGTGCACGTGCACCTCGGCACGCAGGATGTCATCGCCCGGGTGGCCTTGCTCGAAGGCCCACGCTTGAGTCCCGGTGAGCGCATGTTCGCGCAACTGCTGATCAATGCGCCGGTGCACGCGGTGAAAGGTGATCGACTGATTCTGCGTGACCAGAGCGCGCAACGTACCCTCGGTGGCGGCCAGGTCCTCGACCCGTTCGCCCCGGCGCGACAACGTCGTAGCCCCGAACGTCTGGCGCAACTGCGCGCCTTGGTCTCGTGGGACGAGTTCGAACAGGTCTTGCCTGTGCTGCTCAACTACAGCGCTGGCGGCCTCGACCCGCTGCGGCTGGAGCGCCAATTCAATCGCCCGCGCTCAACCTGGGCATTAGCAGAAAACGTACGCCTGATCGACACCCGCCAAGGCTCGGTACTGTTCAACGTGCAGCGCTGGGCGCAACTGGAATTCACCCTGCTGGAACAACTCGCGCAGTTCCATGAGCTGGAACCCGATCAGATGGGCCCCGATCGCGATCGCTTGCGGCGCTTCAGTGGTCTGGCGCTGGAGCGTTCGACGTTTGTCAGTTTGCTGGATGAGTTGCTGACCGCCGGCTCGATTCAGGCGAGCGGGCCATGGCTGCACCTGCCGGATCATCAGGTGCGCTTGAATGCCGATGACGAAAGGCACTGGCTAGGGTTGCAGCCGTTGTTCGAACAGGCCGGTTTCGATCCGCCGTGGGTGCGTGACGTGGCGAAAGCGCTGGGGCAGGACGACGCCGTGGTACGCCTGCTGCTGCGCAAACTGGCGCGGCTCGGGCTGATGCATCAAGTCGTGCGCGACCTGTTTTTGAGTGACGTGAAACTGCGCCAAATGGTCGACGTGCTACTCAAACTCGCCAAGGAAAATCCGCAGATCCAGGTGACAAGCTTCCGCGATGCGCTAGGCTTGGGACGCAAACGCTGTATTCAGTACCTCGAATATTTCGACCGCGTCGGCCTGACCCGACGCCTCGGCGAATCCCGCCAGATCCGCCCCGACAACGCGCTGGCCCACGCCGACGCACAGTGAGTTCAAGGAAGGCAATCGCGCCCGGTGGCGCGGCCGGGCTTCAAACCCGGTTGGGGACGGCATCCGTTCCCGGGCAGGTTCGACTCCGGCTGCCTTCCGCCAGTTTGCCAAAAGCAAAAGATCGCAGCCTGCGACATCCGAGACGTTGCCAGAGATTGCGCTGCGCTTCCATCCGATCAGGCAGCACTCTGACGATCGCGATGCCTTACGCTGAGCGACCACTGCGTCGCGAGCGTTCTGGTCGCTCCAGCGGAACGCGCAGAACCCGGCAGTCAGGCAGAACGAGCGAAATTCACCGATGTAATAGGCCTTGCCGGGTTCAAGGCTCATCGGCAGATTGAATTTCTCTCGTGCCTCGGCGGAGGTGAAAACGGTGCCGAGCCCAGCCGAGTTTGAATAACTGGAACATGCACATCCCTGAATCTGCGAATTGAATGACGGCAGACAGGGAGGTCAATCAATGCCTTCCTGGCTTGGCGTTTTTTGCGGGTGCGCAGGATAAGGGAGGTAGTGGCATTTGGCTGGCGGTGATGGCCGTGCTGCGTGCACAGACCCATGACTCAAACTCGTGGGTGCCAGTCTGCTGCCGATAACGGTGGCTCAGTCAATGAAAGAGTTGGCGGTGCTGGCCAAATCGCTGGCAGGCTGGCTCCCGCAGGTTGATTGCATTTCAGGCAGGATGGTCGTGTTGTGTCAGTAGCCGAGCGGGTACTGGATCACCACATAAATCCGATCAATATCATCCCCGGCCTGGGCCTCATTGGCCCGGTGCGAAACATGCGATACCTGCACCGACAAATCCTTCGCGGCGCCCGACTGGACGATGTACTTCAGATCAATATCGCGCTCCCAATGCTTGCCCCCGTCACCTTGCTGCGGCTGGTATTCACCGCTGTCGGCATCGAACGGGTTATACGCGCCGCCCTTGGGCGCACGGGTGCCGTCGATGTGGCTGCCGGTCACGTAGCGCGTCATGAACTTCAGGCCTGGAATCCCGAAGGCGCCGAGGTCGAGGTCGTAGCGCGCTTGCCAGGAACGTTCGCCGGCACCATTGAAATCGGCGTATTTGATTGAGTTGGCGAGGTAGATCGAGTCGCCGCCGACGAAATCGAAGGGTGTATTGCCATTGATCTGTTGCCAGCCGAGCATCACTGCGTGTGGGCCCAAGGCGTATTTGCCCGACAAGCTGAACGCCGTGTTGTCGATTGCCCCGGCCAGTGCCCGGCCTGTGTCGCGGGTGTGATAAAGATTGGCGTCGAGCAGCACGCCTGATTGCTTGAAGTGCAGGTTGGCGTAGTACTGATGCCAGGTGTCCGTCAGTTCAGACGCGTACAGCGCGCCTCCGACAGGACTGTCGCTGAAAAGGTCGGCGCCGAGAAAGCTGATCCCGCCAGCCTCGGTGTTGGCGCCGTAGCCGTAAAAATCGCCCTTGCCGGAAGAACTGTCCTGATTCTTGAACGCCGTGAAATGCCCGGCCTGGAAGTTAACGTTGTCGATTTCCCGGCTGTTGAGCAGAAAACCCGTGGCGTATTCCGGTTGCAGACGTTTGTCGGAGGTATCGAACACTGGGGTTTGCACGGTCATTTCGCCGAATGCGAGCGTGGTGCGTGAGGCTTTCAACTTGAGGGCGGCGCCGGCGCTGGAATAGTTGCTTTCGCTGCGGCCGTCGCTATCGACCGGCAACAACCCAGTACCGGAATGGCCTTTACCACCGTCCAGTTTCAGGCCGGTAAAGGCATGCGCATCGATACCAAACCCGACGGTCCCGGCTGTGAAACCGGATGAGAAGGTGCCGATAAACCCTTGTGCCCATTCCTGTTTGTAATTTTTTCCGGTGGGCGAGGGTGAGCGGTAGTCGTTGCTCAGGTAGACGTTGCGGCTGAGCACTTCGGATTTGGCATCGTCGATAAAACCGCTCGCGACAGCCGTTTCGGTCAGCCCGCACAGCAGCAATAACAAGGTAAGACGCGAGCATGTGGGATTGATCATGATCGGTGGCCCGCATTAAAGAATGTGGCACTGATGATCAAGGGAATATTAGCGGGGGGATTGAGTCAATGTGCTGTGTTGATGAAAGTTGCCAGCGCGCCAATCCACTGTGGGAGCGAACAAGCCCGCTCCCACAGTTTCGATCGCGTTACGACAACGGTGGCGTGCGTGGCGGGATCATCCGTTTGCTGCCTGTCGACTCAAACGCAGCCGCGAGATGCAGCAGGCTCGAATCGTCGTAGGCACGGCCGGCGAAGGTCAGCCCGACCGGCATGCCGATATCCGCCATCACGCCCATGGGCACGGTGACTGTCGGCACGCCCAGGTGACGGATCGCGAGGTTGCCGTTGGCGACCCAGACGCCATTGCTCCAGGCGATGTCGGCCGATTCTGGATTGATGTCCGAGTCCGCCGGACCGACGTCAGCAACGGTCGGAAACAACACGGCGTCGAGGCCCAGTTTATCCATCCAGTCTTCAAGGTCGATGCGCCGGGTCTGTTCGAGGCCGCGCAGGCCATCGGGCACGGTCGGGATTTCGTTCCACGATGTGATGCCGCGTTCGGCCATGCGCACGTATTCGTCCATGCCAGCGGCCAGGTCGCCCTCACGGTTGGGCAGGGTGCCCGGGTCGTGAGGGAAGATTTTCGGCCCATCAACGTCGACCAGACGATTGAGTTTCGGGTCGCCGTTGGCTTGCAGAAAATCGTCGAACGCCCAGGCGCTCAGATCCCACAGTTCATGATGAAGAAACTCTTTCGACACCAGACCACGGGTGAACACGGTCGGCGCACCGGGACGGTCACCTTCGCAGTTGGAAACCAGCGGGAAATCGGTTTCGATGACTTCGGCACCGGCCGCTTCGAGGGCCTGCCGCGCCTGTTTCCACAGGTCGATCACTGAAGCACGGGTGTTGATGCGCTGGCCGGTCGGGCCACCGATGCCCGGCGCTTCGCTGGTGCCTGCATCAGGGTCGGCGTTGATGAACATACGCGGTACGGCGAAACGCTTGCCGGCCAGCGCGGCGCTGTCGGCAGCCAGTTCGGCGTAAGCGGCGGGGCGCACGGAACTGACGCTCGGGATCGGCACCCACGGTTGCAGGCGCCACAGATCGCCACGGGTGTCGGGGTCTTCGGCGACGATGATGTCGAGCACTTCCAGCAGATCAGCCATGGTGCGGGCGTACGGCACAACGACGTCCATGGTCGGGGTCAACGGCCAATTGCCGCGCACCGAGATCACTCCGCGCGACGGCGTATAGGCACACAAGCCATTGTTCGACGCTGGGCCGCGACCGCTCGACCAGGTTTCTTCGGCCAGACCGAACGCGGCGAAACTCGCGGCCGTGGCGGTGCCGGCACCATTGGACGAACCCGAGGCGAACGGCGCAGTCAGGTAGTCAGCGTTATAAGGGCTTTCGGCACGGCCGTAGACACCACGTTGCATCCCGCCATTGGCCATCGGCGGCATGTTGGTCTTGCCCAGGCAAATCGCTCCGGCACCGCGCAGGCGCTCAATGGTGAACGCATCGCGATAAGCGACCAGATCGGCAAACGCCGGGCTGCCAGACGCTGCAGTCAGGCCTTTGACCAGATAACTGTCCTTGGCGGTGTAAGGAATACCGTCGAGCGGGCTCAGCGTTTCGCCCTTGGCGCGGCGGGCGTCGCTGGCCTGCGCTTCGTTGAGGGCTTCGCGATTGCGCACGACAACGGCGTTCAGCGCTGTCGGGGTGTCGGCGCCGTCGTAGGCATCGATGCGGGCGAGATAGGCCTGCACCAGTTCAACCGATGTGGTCTGGCCGGATTCCAGCGCAGCACGCAGTTGGGCAATGGAAACTTCGGTGACTTCGATCATGCGGTCACCGCCATTTGCAGTTGAGCGTCATTTATCTTGGAAGGGGCATTCATATCGGTTCTCGCTGCACGGCTTTACGCGACAAGGTTAAGACTGGCGCCTATTTAACACCAATCCTTCATCCAAACGACAGAACACCCACGTCACGGGCCGTACGGTCCGCTGGAATCCGCGCCCCTCAGGCCGTTTGAGTGTCATCGAACCAGCCGCGAATCATCTGGGTAAAGAACAGGTGCGTCGTATCCCACCAGCGTTTCCACCAACTGCCTGCTTCAGCGTCCTCAAGTGCGATCAACGGACGACTCCCCAGTAGTTGCCCGGCATCGTACAGCTCCAGTTTCCCGACGACGGTGCCCAGGGCGATAGGCGCTTGTAGCGCCCCATCAATCTCGATGCGTGTCTCTATTTTTCGATGTCTGTTCTTGGGCAGGGTGAGGGTCATGTCGTCGAGTAAGCCCAGAGCGATCGATCGTTTCTCGCCTTTCCAGAGCGCAGCCGTTTTGAGTACTTCCCCGGCTTTTTTGTAGGTTTGGGTGTCATAGAAACGAAAGGCGTAACCCATGAGTTTTTCAGTTTCTGCCGTTCGTTTCTGCGTGCTGGTTGCGCCAAAGATCACGCTGATCAAACGCCGCCCGTCTCGACGCGACGAGGCCACCATGCAATAGCCAGCCGCTTCGGTATGGCCAGTCTTCAGTCCGTCGAAGCTGTCGTCTCGCCACAATAGAAGGTTGCGGTTGGCTTGCCGGATGCCATTCCAGGTGAAATGTTTTTTGGCGTACAGAGCATAGGTGTCAGCCCCTTCGTTGATGATCGCCCGCGCCAATATCGCCATGTCCCGGGCCGATGAGTAATGGTCTGGCTGAGGCAGGCCGGTGGAGTTCATGAAGTGTGTGTTGCGCATCCCCAAGGCCGTAGCCGTTGAGTTCATCATGCCGACGAAAACGCCTTCGCTTCCGGCGACATGTTCGGCGAGCGCCACGCTGGCGTCGTTACCCGAATCGATGATCACGCCGCTGAGCAAATCGTGAACCGAAACGGAACTGCCTGGGTCAAGAAACATGCGCGAACCGCCGGTACGCCAGGCATTTTCGCTGACAGTGACCATGCCATCCGCTTTGATACGCCCGGCCTTGATTTCGCGCGTGGTGACAAATGCTGTCATCATTTTGGTCAGGCTGGCCGGCGGCAGGCGCATATCGCTGTTGTGACTGGTGATAACGGCACCCGTTGCTCCGTCGATGAGTATCCAGGCTTTGGCACCGAGCTTCGGTGCAGCAGGGATCATGGCGCCTCGGGTGTTGTTGTCAGCCAGAGCAGGGTGGGCCAACACAACAAGCGATGTTGCGCAGAGCAGGGTGAACACACATCGGAACAACAGGCATTTCACAAGCAAGAAGCCTTGGGTCAGCAGAAAGTGCCGCCACGCTAGCCCCCGAGCATGGGGCGCTCAAATTAAGCCGGGTTAAGTTTAATTTAATGTTCCGGTGCGGATAGCCTGACATTCAGGCGGGGGCCATCGGGCAATGAATCAGTACGCGGGTGCCACGCCCCATCGCAGCAGGCTGAATATCCAGCGAATAGCCGTGCAATTTGACGATGGCCGCGACCAACGATAAACCGAGGCCATGTCCGGGCTGCATTCTGCTTGCCTCCCCTCGATAGAGCCTGCGAATGACGTGCGAACGGTCCGCCTGGGGTATCCCGGCCCCGTCGTCGGCCACTTCAATGACAACCGTTGAATCCTCGATGCTGCCGCGCAACGTGATATGCCCGCCCTGCGGCGTAAACTTGATGGCGTTATCCAGCAAGTTGACCAGCGCCTCAAACAGCAGCGATGAGTCCCCATACAATTTGGGCAAGTCACTGGTGATCTGCAGGGACAGTGTCTGCGAACGGTCCAGCGCCATAGGCTCATAAAACTCATGTGCCTGTTGCAACAGCGCCATGATCGGAAACGGCGCAAATGCCGAGCGTCGGCGGATATCGTCGAGTTCGGCGACCCGAAGCAACCCCTGAAAGCGCACCATGATCGATTCACTCTCTTCAAGGGCCTGGTTCAATGTCTGCTGGTGATCAAGATCGAGTGGCAGTTGCTGGAGCTGATAAAGCCTGGCGCGCAGACGTGTCAGTGGCGTGCGCAAATCATGGGCAACCCCGTCGCAGACACTTTTGACTTCATGCATCAATTGCTCGATATGGTCGAGCATTGTATTGACGGCATTGGCCAGCATGTCCAGTTCATCACGGCGAGCGGAGAGGGGTAAGCGCTCTGCCAAGTTGCCTGAAACGATACTTTCCGTACACAACTGAAGGCGTTTGACACGCCGCAATGGCCGGCGCCGCAATAAGCGCCAGCCGATTAATCCGGGAATCAGCGTCAACGAAAAACCCCACATCAAGGCCTGTTCGATAATCCCGCCCACGGCAGAAATCGAACCACCGTCACGCGCCAGGATAAGCATGTGCCCGTCGGGGCGTCGTGCTAACAGGGCATAACTGCTGCGGGTTTCTTTATTGGGTAGCGCAATGCTCAGCCCACGTTCCAGATAATGAACCTTGCCATCATCGGGCAGACTGGAACGCAGTTTGAGCAGGTCTCCGGCAACGTGCTGCCCATCGGCGGTGAACAATCCGTAGGCATCGATTCCGGGGGTTGAAAAGGCTTCACTGGCCGCCAGTTCATTCACCAGTTTTTCGTCATCGATCTTTTGATAGTAGTGGGCGCGCTGCAGTAATGTTCGCTCTGCAACGGTTCCCAGGTAGTGGGAGATTTCCCAGTACAACACGCCGGTAAAGAGCGCACCCCAGGCCACGAAAAACAGGGCATAGAACCCGATCAAACGACTACCTGACGAGCGCCATTCCTCAGTTTTTGGCAGCAAGGACATAACCCGCACCGCGTATCGTATGAATGACGGGCGTCCCTTCATCGCCTTCAAGCTTTTTGCGCAGCCGACCAATGTGCACATCGATAATGTTGGTGCCCGGGTCGAATCGATACCCCCAAACCTCTTCGAACAACATCGTGCGGGTGACCAACTGGCCGGCGCTGCGCATCAGGTAGTTGAGCAGTTTGAACTCGGTGGGCAGCAGCACGATGGGTTCGCCATTTCGAGTCAGTTTGTGCTCGACCAGGTCCAGTCGCAGGTTTCCACAACTGAGTTGCGGATGGCTGGCGTCGGCATGGGTGCGCCGAAGCAATGCGTCAAGTCGCGCAACCATCTCGGTAGCGGAAAAGGGTTTGGTCAGATAATCGTCGCCGCCCGCTCGCAGACCCTGAACGCGCTCATCGACGTCGGAAAGTGCGCTGATCATCAGCACCGGCGTCTGAATCCCAAGGCTGCGCAATGTGCTGACAATCGTCAGTCCATCGAAGTCGGGAAGCATACGATCCAGGGTAATGGCGTCAAAACCACCGGCAATCGCCGAGGCCAGTCCGTCGCGTCCGGTAGCGGCCCATTTTGAACTGAACCCGTGGCGTTGGAGTTCAGCGATGATGACTTCCGCCGTCACCTTGTCGTCCTCTATGACCAACGCGCAACTCATATTTTCCTCCATTGGAATCTGTTTTCGGCCATTGCGACGTAATGTCGACACCCAGTGCAGGCATACCCTAGTGATCTGCGATCAAGCCGAACATTAAAATTATTTAACCCACCTTAACGCCGTCGTCTGCCGTGCGGGTGCCCATTTAAGTTCAAGTGCACGGCCTGTGTCAGCTTTGCGGGGGAGGGCAGGCGAATTGGCCAGACGGATATGGCCTTTGATCAGATCGCAACAAGTGAAACGAGCAGCCCGCAATCGCTGGATTTTCCTGCTGTAGCCTTGATCAATATAGAAATGCAGCGCGGTGCCCTTGAGCACCGCGCGTGACAGTCAGCCCGGCTCTGCAAGAGCGCGGGTGAGTGCAGTGCCTTACGGCAACGCGTAAGCCATTACGTAGTCGCCACGATCGGTCGACTGACGAGCGCCACCTGCGGTGATGACGATGTACTGTTTGCCGGTTTTTGGCGACACATAAGTCATCGGGCCGCCCTGGCTGCCGACCGGCAGGCGGGATTTCCAGATTTCCTCACCGTTGGCGCTGTTGAAGGCACGCAGGTAGAAGTCCTGAGTGCCGGCAATAAAGATCAAGCCTCCTTGAGTCGACAGGGTGCCGCCGAGCGTCGGCAGACCGACCTTGATTGGCAAGTGCATGCGAATACCCAAAGGTCCGGTGTCTTCAACGGTACCCACGGGTACTTGCCAGGCGATTTTTTGGGTCTTCATGTCGATGGCTGTCAGCGTGCCGAACGGCGGCGCCTGGCAAGGAATGCCGGCGACCGACAGGAGGCGGTTCTTGTTCACCGCGTAAGGCGTGCCCTTGAGCGGTACGGCGCCCATGCCGGTATTCAGCGCTTCGCCACCGGAAGTGGCCTGCCCCTTGTTCTGTGAAGGGATCATCTGAATCCACAGACCCAGGCGCATGTCGTTCACGAAGATGAAACCATGTACCGGGTCAGTGGAGATGCTGCCCCAGTTCATGCCACCCAGCGAGCCCGGGAAGCTCAGGGATTTGTCGGTGCCTGGCGCGGTGTACAAACCGTCGTAACGCATCGATTTGAAATCGATACGGCACAACAGTTGGTCGTAAGGCGTGGCCCCCCACATGTCCGACTCGGTCAGGTGCTGGGCACCAATCTGCGGCATGCCGACCGATTTTGGCTGGGTAGGCGAGTAAGGCTCGTTAGGGATGTTCGCTGCCTTGACCGGCACTTCCTCAACGTTGGTCAGCGGCTTGCCAGTGGCGCGATCCAGGACGTAGATCTGCCCGGCCTTGGTACCGATGACCAGCGCCGGTACGGTTTTGCCGTCCTTGGTGAAGTCGATCAGGCTCGGCTGCATCGGCAAATCGAAATCCCAGAGGTCGTTGTGGACCGTCTGGAAGACCCACTTTTCCTCGCCATTGTTGGCGTCCAGGGCCAGGATCGAAGCGCCGTAGGTGTGATCCAGCTTGCTGCGTTCGACACCATAGATGTCGGTGGAGGAACTGCCCATGGGCAGGAAGACCGTGTTGGTCGCCGCGTCGTAAGACATTGGCGCCCAACTGTTCGGCGTGCTGCGCACATAGGTGTTGCCGTCTTCCGGCGCCGTTTTATCCTGCGGGTTGCCCGGGTCGAAAGCCCAACGCATGGCGCCGGTGATCACATCAAAACCACGAATCACGCCGCCCGGCATGTCGGCTTGCACGTTGTCAGCCACGCGACCGCCAACCACCACGGTAGTGCCTGCCATCAACGGTGCGGAGGACAACTGATAGTAGCTGTCCGGGACATCGCCCAGACCGGCCTTGAGATCCACTTGACCATTGTTGCCAAAACCCTGGCAGAACTCGCCGGTGTCGGCATCCACCGCGATCAGGCGAGCGTCGATGGTGTTGGTCAGCAAGCGGCGCTGGCAGTTGGCAACTGGCGCTGGCTGGCCCACAGCAACGGGTGAGCTACCCGACTTGGCAACTGCTGCAGTCGCGTCGAAATAGGCCATGCCACGGCAACGTTGCCAGACTTTTGACTGGGCGTTGATGGCGTTCTTCCAGAGTTCCTTGCCGGTGTCGGCATCCAGCGCAATCAGATTGTTGTGCGGGGTGCAGATAAACACCTTGTTGCCGATTTGCAGTGGAGTGAGCTGGTCTTCGGCGCCGTTACCGTCGCTTTCGGCGACGTCTGCGGTGTGATAGGTCCACGCCACTTGCAACTTGTCGACGTTGTTGCGGTTGATCTGATCCAGTGCAGCAAAGCGGCTGCCGCCTTCAGTATTGCCGTAGTGAGCCCAGTCTTTCTGGGCTTTTTGTGGATCAACCGGCGTGATGCCCGGGCCGGTGCCCGTAGCCGCAACCGTCGGGTGCGCGACGAACATGTTGCCGGCGGCCAAGGCCAGACCGACCGCCAGTACCCCAGCAACGGCATAAGCACCGCGCCCCGGAATGCTGCCATTGGCACGTTTCAATACTGGATAGACCAGCGTGACGACCAGGCCCACTGCGCTGAACATGAACAGGCGCGAGAACACTGGCCAGAACACCAGGCCGGCATCGTTTACTGCCCAGATCGCTGTCCCCACCAGAAACGCTGCGAACAACCAGGCACCGGCCGGTTTGAAGCGAGCAATCAGCAGACCGGAGGCCGCCATCACCAGTCCACCCACCAGGAAGTACCAGGAACCTCCCAGACTGACCAATTTCACGCCGCCAACAGCGAGTGCCAGACCGAGGAGGGCAATGATCACGCCCAGCCCGACCAGAATGAATGTTGATACGCCCGAGAGGCGTTGACTCTGCTTCACGTTGAATGTCCCGTCGAAATGAGGCGGGCAGTATATAGATAGGTAACTATCTGGTTAAAACATAATTTCGAAGTGAGGCGCCGCACGCAGAGCAATCAACCGCTCAAGGGAAGGGTGGACGTGCGTGCCCTCACGACGCCCATCACCGTTCATCGATTGCCGGACGGGTACCTGCTCCATAGCCTCCTTGTCCTATCCAGGCTTCCAAAGCCTTCGCACTCATAGGTTTGGCTATAAAGTAGCCTTGTGCATCCGAACATCCCCACTGCATTAAAAGGTCGAGGATTTCTCCGTTTTCTACACCTTCCGCAACCACCCGGTAGCCAAGTCCCTTCGCCAGCCCTATGAGGGTTTTAACGAGTTTTTTATCATTTTGATTGCTACCCAGCCCGCTGATCAGCGATTGATCAAGTTTGACGGTGTTGGCTGGAAGTTCCTTCAAGTACGCCCAGTTACTGTATCCGGAGCCAAAGTCGTCAACGGCCACTTCTACGCCAAATTGACGAACACGCTCCAGTTGCCGTATGACTTCTTCAGGGTTTGTCATCAGCATACTTTCGGTGAACTCAAGTTCAATGCTGGCAGGGGCCAAATCGTGCTGTTGAACTTCATGAATCATCGCGTCCACGAACTCTGCGCTTTCCAGATCGCTGACGGTTATATTCATCGCTATCCGCAGGCTCAAACCTTGTGCTTTCCAAACAACGGCTTGTTGCACAATCGCGTTGAGCACCCATATTCCTATGGAGGGTATTAGTGCGGTCTTCTCAGCCAAAGGTATGAATTCAGCTGGGCTGATGTTCCCGAGCGTCGGATGAGTCCAACGGAGCAATGCTTCGACTGAATCACAGTTTCCTGAAGATAGATTTATTTTGGGCTGATACACGAGGCTGAACTGTTTGTCCGCGTTGACCGCTTCAGGTAACGAACTGAGTAACCTGAAGGCGCGTTGTTGCGCTGCATCAAATTGCGGCTCATAAAGAGACCATCCCAACTGGCGGTCACGGGCTTCATCTGCAGCGCTGACGACCAGGCGCAGCCAGTCCTGCTGGGGATCTTCCGATTCCAGAATAGGCAGAACACCTATCCCCACCTGCATCAAAATGGGGATGGCGTGGCATTCAACCGGTTTTTTGAAGTTATGCAGGATGCTTTCGCAAATAGGCTCAGCCGTTTGATCACCCTTGAGAATGAAGCCAAACCGCGTCGGGCTGATTTTATAAAGCAAGCAGTCTTGAGGTAACAGTTTCTGTAGTCGGGACTTGATAGCCAGGATCAGGTCTCCTGAAAAACTATAACCCAGTGCTTTCACTATATCGTTGAGGAACTTCGGCGAAATGACGTCGATCGCATAAATCTGGCAGGTGTCTTTGATCTTTATCGTTTGACGTATATTTTCCTCAAACCTCACTCGATTGAACAGGCCGGTGGGTTGATCTACGAAGTTGCGAGATCGCACGCCACGTATGCGCATCATGACTAATTCAGCGAAGGCATTGAGCATCGTCACGTCACGATCACTCATGGGAGAGCGTGCAACGGTATCAATGATGCAAAGACTTCCCAGTGTAAAACCATCCTCCGTAATGAGTGGCGCGCCCGCGTAATAACGAATATGCGGATGCCCCGTGACCAACGGATTGTTCTTGAAACGGGTATCAAGTGTTGCGTCCAACACCTCCAGCCGGGTGTTGTCCAGCGTAGAGTAGGCGCAAAAGGAAGTCTCTCTGGGTGTCTGAGTCTCTTCAAGCCCCACGCGTGCCTTGAACCATTGCTGGTGTTTATCGACGATTGAAATCAGTGCTATTGGTGCGTTGTAGTACGCAGAGGCCATCGCGACGATCTTGTCGAAGACATCGTCGTCTTCGCAGTCGGTTGGACAAAATTTTTCGACCTCTTTTAGCCGTTCAATTTCATTCGGCGGAATGGGAGCGCCTTCGCCCATGATATCCCTCGCAGTGGCTGAGTTCTTTCGACAAAGTATCAGACATGGCCATCATTATGATGTTGTTTTTCAATTCACCTGACCTCCAACAGGATAGAGTGTCCGCCAATGTCTGCTCATAAGACCCCTCACTCGATTCGTGCAGTCGCGCCAAGCGGTTCCAGCGAACGGTCGGGCAAAAAAACCGTACATCAATCGTTATGTGAAGAATGAATCGTCCGCTGTTTGTTTCTCTGGATGGGCCCAAGGGGACCGGCAAAACCACGCTGTTGGAAGCCATTGCGACAGCACTGAGGGCTGACAATAAAAAGGTGATCCGACTCTGCGAGAAAAAAAGCGATCCCTACAGGGGTGAAACAATGGCTCTCGTCAACCAGCTCGTCCGGCATCCCTCTCGGGATTTGGAATTGCGGGTTTGTGAGCGCTTTGCCGATAGCCGTGCCTGGATTTCCCGACACGTGCTGGATAAACAACCCCCAGACAGCATCATCCTGATCGATCGCTGGTATCCGTCTGAGGCCGCGTTTCGGCGGATAGTCCCGTTTGCAGAGATTCTACAGTTGAACATTGATCGCGCCGTGCGAGTGCCAGACGTGCATGTCGGGGTTGTCACCGCTCCTGATATTTCATGGGCGAGGGCAGCGACACGACGGCGTGGACTGAGCAGTACGGTGATCCATAAGCTGGAAGAACAGATCGCTTGTACCAAGGCGTTCGAGCAAGCGATTGCAGATAACGGCTGGGTGCTATGCCGCAACGAAGGAACGATCAAAGACGCGACGATGCAGGTGGTTTCTGAAATTCACAGAGTCCTTTGATGATTTTGAGATATTCCAAAAGAAAACGGACGACGTTGCTGGGGCATCTGACACCTCGCTCTGGCGAGCATGCTCGCTCAAATGAGTGTCCGGTTTCATAGACCACTCCAAGTCGAGACGAGATTCTGCAATCCAACGTTCATGAAAGCTTCACGAAGTTGCTGCAGTGTTCGGGAACCCTTATAAGGAGTTTCCTCGATGATACGTTTGATGAAGTCTGCTGCGCTTGCCGTTACCGCATCTCTTTTGGCTACCTCAATGTCCTTCGCAGCGGAAAGCGTCCGACTCACGGGCTCGGGAGCCAGTTTCCCGGCACCGATCTACCTCACCTGGTTCAAGGATTTCAGCAAGAAAACCGAAGGTGTCACTGTGGATTACCAATCCAAGGGCAGCGGGGCGGGTGTGCAGGACTTCCTGAATAAAACCGTTGATTTCGCCGCCAGTGACTCGGCGATGAAAGACGAAGACATCGCCAAGGTTGCCGAAGGTGCGCAGTTGCTGCCGATGACCGCGGGTGAAATCGTGTTGGCATTTAACCTGCCGGGCAATCCTAAAGAGCTTAAATTGCCACGCGATGTTTACTCCAACATCTTTCTGGGCAAGATCACCCAGTGGAACGACCCGCAGATCGTTGCAGCAAACCCGGGCGTGAAACTGCCTGATATGCCGATCACGGTTGTCGTGCGCGCAGACTCCAGCGGTACCACAGCGGTATTCACCAAGCACTTGTCGGCGATCAACCCGCAGTTTCAGAAGGACTTGGGTGAAGGCAACACCGTCAACTGGCCGGCCAGTGACAAATTCATCAAATCGCCGAAAAACGATGGTGTGACGGCGACGGTGCGCCAGACTCCGGGCGCTATCGGCTACATCGAATACGGTTTCGCCAAGTTGGCCAAGGTCAACTTTGCCCAACTGCAGAACAAGGCCGGCAATTACGTTGTACCTAACGCGCAAAGCGGTGCAGAGGCCCTGGCAGCGGTGAAAATGCCCGACAGCCTGGTGGCCTGGCTGCCGGATCCGGACGGCGCCAAGTCGTACCCGATCACGTCCTACACCTGGATGATCTTCCGCAAGCACAACGAGAGCCCGGCCAAAGCCAAGGCCATGCGCGAAATGGTCGAATACAGCCTGACTGAAGGGCAGAAAATCGCCGACTCGATGGGCTACATCCCCCTGCCGCCATCGATCGTCGATCAGGTTCGCAAAGCGTCCGCCAATATTCAGTAACGCTCGTGAGGCCTCTCTCGGTATGCGCGGCAAGCCATGCCGGGGGAGTTCCTACTCTGATCCGGAACTCGCCAATGAACACACCTTTTGTCGTACCGGTTAACCCGGCTTCTGCCTGCCAGCCGCCCTCTGCAAAGGACTTCCTGGTTGATCGCATCTTTCGTGCGCTAGCGCGAATAGGGGTGGTTCTGATTCTGGCGTTGGTCTTTGCGCTCATATTTGAAGTGGGACGCAAGGCCATTCCAGGCATGGAAAAGCACGGCCTGGATGTGATTTTTGGATCCGTCTGGGACGTTAACCAAGGCAAATACGGCATTCTGCCGGCCATTTGGGGCACGCTCTACAGTGCCCTGATCGCGTTGCTGATTGCAGGCTTTTTCGGTGTGAGCATGGCGATTTTCCTGACCCAGGATTTCCTGCCGGCGAAGCTGGCAGCCGTGTTTCGCACCATCGTCGAATTACTGGCAGCCATTCCCAGCGTCGTTTATGGCCTCTGGGGGATTTACGTGGTAATCCCGGCGATTCGCCCGCTCACGGCGTGGCTGAACAGCGAACTGGGCTGGATACCTTTTTTTGGCACGTCCTTGAGCGGGCCAGGACTGCTACCTGCGGCACTGGTACTGGCCATCATGATTCTGCCGACCATTGCTGCCGTTTCGCAGGACGCCCTGACCGGGGTCCCGATGAAAACCAAGCAAGCCGCCTACGGCATGGGGACCACCCATTGGGAAGCGATTCTCAAGGTGATGGTGCCATCCGCGGCCACTGGTATTTTCGGCTCGCTGGTTCTCGGCCTGGGCCGCGCGCTGGGTGAAACCATGGCGCTGGCCATGCTGGTGGGCAACGCTAACAACATTTCGCTTTCTCTGTTTGCACCGGCCAATACGTTGGCGGCCTTGCTGGCGCTGAATTTCCCCGAAGCCGGGCCGAACGAGATCGAAGTGTTGATGTACGCCGCACTGGTGCTGATGTTCATCACGCTACTGGTGAACATTATCGGTTCGCTGATCATGGTCTACGCCCAGCGGGGTACCAAATAATGACGGATCTCTCATCTCCTATCACCGCGATGCCGAGCCTACAGCGCCGGTTCGAAGGCCGTGCCCTGCGCAGCCTGGTGCTGACGACACTGGTCTGGGCTGGCGCTCTACTGGCCAGCGTGCCGCTGATCTCGGTGCTCTACATGCTGATCACGCGCGGAGGGGCACGTCTGAGCCTGGAGGTGTTCACCGAACTGCCGCCAACCGGGTTCGAGACCGGTGGTGGCTTCGGCAACGCGATGGCAGGCACCTTCGTCATGGTCGGTATCGCGGCGGCAATCGCGGTTCCGGTCGGCATCATGGCGGCTATCTTTCTGGCTGAACTGGGGCCGGACAGCAAGCTGGCAAACGCCTCGCGCTTTGCCGCCAAGATGCTCACGGGCCTGCCATCCATTCTCGCCGGGGTGTTTGCCTATGCGCTGGTGGTGATGACCACCGGTACTTACTCGGCACCGGCGGGCGGCGTGGCGCTGGCGGTACTGATGTTGCCCATCGTCGTACTCACGGCTGAAGAGTCGATGAGGATGGTGCCCAAGATCATGAAGGATGCCGCCTACGGCATGGGCTGCACCCGCTCGCAGGTCATCTGGAAAATCGTATTGCCTACCGGTATGCCGGCGATCCTGACGGGTGTCATGCTGGCCGTGGCTCGCGCGGCGGGCGAAACCGCGCCGTTGTTGTTTACCGCGTTGTTCAGCAACTACTGGATCTTCCACGACGGCAGCCTGGCGGTCATGAATCCGACAGCATCGCTCGCGGTACTGATTTACAACTTCTCCGGCATGCCATTCGACAATCAACTCGAACTCGCCTGGGCAGCTTCGCTGGTGCTGGTGATGATCGTGCTGGTCGTGAACATTCTGAGCCGCATTTTCGGCAAGCCCAAGTATTGAAAACGGGAGCATCTGAATTTTGAACGTATCAACTGCGCCAATAGCCGCTCCTTTTGTCACCCAGACACCTGTGGTCATGGACTGTAAGCTCGACAAGATTTTCTACGGCAACTTCATGGCGGTGCGTGACAGCCATGTACCCATCGAAAAAAACAAAATCACCGGTTTCATCGGTCCGTCTGGCTGCGGCAAAAGCACGGTGCTGCGCAGCCTCAATCGGATGAACGATCTGGTGAAAGGTTTTCGGTTTGAAGGGCACGTGCATTTCCTTGGGCAAGACGTCTATGGCAAGGGCGTTGATCCGGTGGTCGTGCGGCGCTACATCGGGATGGTGTTTCAACAACCGAATCCATTCTCGATGAGCATTTTCGACAACGTTGCGTTTGGCCTGCGCCTCAACCGCTACAAGGGCGACCTGGGTGACCGCGTCAAGCACGCCTTGCAGGGCGCCGCGTTGTGGGATGAAGTCAAGGACAAGCTCAAGGTCAGCGGCCTGTCACTCTCCGGAGGCCAGCAGCAACGGCTTTGTATCGCTCGGGCCATCGCGACCGAACCGGAAGTCCTGTTGCTGGACGAGCCCTGCTCGGCACTCGACCCAATCGCTACCCGACGGGTCGAGGAGTTGATGGTTGAGTTGAAGAAGGATTACACCATCGCACTGGTCACCCACAATATGCAGCAGGCCATCCGTGTTGCTGATACGACGGCCTTTTTCTCGGTTGATATTTCTCAGGGCACGCGCACCGGCTATCTGGTTGAGATGGGCCCAACGGCGCAGATTTTCGATAACCCGCGCGAACAAATGACGGGGGATTACATCAGCGGCAAGTTCAGCTAAACAACTAACGTCCGGTTGTTTACCTTCTTATCCACCGTTTCTCAGGATTGCCAATGTCTGTAACGCGTCGTCTGGATTTGTCTGCCATTGAACGCGCCCTGCGAGAGGTGCAGGGTCGCTTTTGCGAGCTCAGCAGGCACTTCACCGAGCAGCGCGATCCCTTGACTGACGAAGTGCTGCACAATGTGCTTGAAGGTTATGCGTTGATTGACGGCTATGTCGCCAGCGGCGTCGACCTGTTCGACCTTCAGCAACTGAACCTGATGCTTGAGATCAATGCCACTGTACTCTGTGGCACAGACCCGGTCCGCCGACAGGAGTACGCTCAACATCTGGCCGCCACCGAGGAACACTTCTTCAACAACGTTGAGGGAGGAATAAAGGACTTGTTCAATTGGTACTGCGCGTATCGCAGCGAATCAGTCTGGAAGCGTGCGGCCGGTGTCTATGTGCGAATCCTCAGCAAGCCGCAGTTGTTTATTGAAGGCAATAACCGCACTGGGTCGCTCCTCGTCAGCTATTTGCTCATGCGCGCCGGTTTGCCTCCGTTCGTACTGACGCTGGAAAACGCCGAGGGCTACTTCAACCCATCATCGGTCATGCGCAACTCTGCAAAGCATGGAGTCAAGGCGTTGTACGAATTACCCAAGATCAAGAAAAAATATGCAGCCTTCCTGGAAAATCAGGCGCCTGAATCGATGAGTTTTTTTCTCAGCGACAGGGCCTTGCACGTCTTCCAAGGGGGAAATTGATGAACGGGTTTCCAATACCTGCCAAGTATCGATCCTCCGGTAGCCGGGCATGGCAAGCCTTGCGGTGTGCTATCCCGATGCACGTATTCAGACGTCAGCGCATCCGGGTTTCGTTCGATATCGATGACACGCTGGCCTGCCAACTCCACCACTGCGCAGTCGAGCAGAGCTGGTTGCCGGCCTGTGTTCATCGTTGGCTGGGGGAACCACTGCGAATCGGAACTCGCGCTCTGACCCGAGAGTTGCGTCGCCAAGGCTGCAGCATCTGGGTCTATACGTCGTCCGGCCGGACACCGTCCTACATCAGACGTTGGTTGTTGCTATATGGCATCCGTGTCGACGGGGTGGTCAACAGTGTGTTGCATAACCGTGCGCTGACGATCAATGGGTTGTCAAAAGGCCCGTCGAAATTCCCGCCGGCCTTCGATATCGACTTGCATGTCGATGACTCCGAGGGCGTACGCACGGAAGGGCATGATCACGGCTTTCGCGTTGTTGTCGTGCATCCGGAGGATGAGAACTGGGCGCAGAGAGTCCTGGATGCCGTCGCCCAAGTCCAGGCGCAGCTCGCTTGGCAGCAGCTCAGGAGCAACATGCCCGCGCCACAACGCTCAGAAGTCGCGTCCTCCTGATTTTTAGTGCATACAAAAACGCCGCTCAGTGAGCGGCGTTTTTGGAGCAGGCAATGAAGCTCAGCTATAGGTTGTGAGCCTCAGTCGCTTCAGCTCCAGGGACGGTCTCCATTCTCGTCCTTGATGCGGGTCGGCAGGCCCATCACATCCAGCGCCTTGAGGAATGGCTCGGCCGGCAGTTCCTCGACATTGGCCATTCGCTGCACATCCCACTCGCCACGGGCGACCAGCAACGCTGCGGCTACCGGTGGTACGCCAGCGGTATAGGAAATGCCCTGGCTATCGGTTTCGGCGTAGGCTTCCTCGTGGTCGGCCACGTTGTAGATAAACACCTCGCGCGGTTGACCATCCTTGGTGCCCTTGACCAGATCGCCGATGCAGGTCTTGCCGGTGTAGCCGGGCGCCAGCGAACTCGGATCAGGCAGCACGGCCTTCACCACTTTCAGCGGCACAACTTCCAGGCCTTCGGCGGTCATGACCGGTTGCTCGGAGAGCAGACCGAGGTTTTTCAGTACCGTAAACACATTGATGTAGTGTTCGCCGAAGCTCATCCAGAAACGCACATTGGGCACGTTGAGATTCTTGGACAACGAGTGCACTTCATCATGGCCGGTCAGATACAGATTCTGCGAGCCGACTACCGGCAGGTCGTCGGTACGCTTGACTTCGAACATGGTGTTGCTGGTCCACTGGCTGTTCTGCCAGCTCCACACCTGTCCGGTGAACTCACGGAAGTTGATCTCCGGGTCGAAATTGGTGGCGAAATATTTGCCATGGGAGCCAGCGTTGACGTCGAGAATGTCGATCGAGTCAATGCTGTCGAAATACTGTTGTTGCGCCAGCGCTGCATAAGCGTTGACGACACCTGGGTCGAAGCCCACGCCGAGGATGGCCGTGATGTTCTTCTGTTTGCACTCATCCAGGTGGTTCCACTCGTAGTTGCCGTACCACGGCGGAGTCTCGCAGACCTTGCCCGGCTCTTCGTGAATGGCGGTGTCCAGGTAGGCCACCCCGGTATCGATGCAGGCACGCAGCACCGACATGTTAAGGAACGCGGAACCGACGTTGATCACGATCTGTGATTCGGTTTCCAGGATCAGCGCCTTGGTTGCTTCAACATCCAGTGCATTGAGCGAAAAGGCGCAGATGTCGGCGGGTACCTTGAGGCTACCCTTGGCTTTGACGCTGTCGATGATGGCCTGGCACTTGGAGATGTTGCGCGACGCGATAGCAATACGACCGAGTTCGTCGTTGTGCTGCGCGCACTTGTGGGCCACCACCTTAGCGACACCTCCTGCACCAATGATAAGAACGTTCTTTTTCAATTGCTTTCTCTCTCCTGTATCTGTCCGTTTACGAAAGGCTGGACAGGTAGTCTTCATAACCAAATTCGCGAACCACTTCGACTGTACCGTCGAGTTGTTTCACAACGATGGATGGCATTTTCAGGCCGTTGAACCAGTTCTTCTTGACCATGGTGTAACCCGCGGTGTCGACGAATGACAGCCGATCACCGATGGCCAGCGGACGGTCAAATTGATACTCACCGAAGATGTCCCCGGCCAGGCACGACTTACCGCACACCATGTAGGTGTGATCACCCTCGCTCGGCGCCAGTTTAGCGTTGAGGCGATAAATCAGCAGGTCAAGCAGATGGGCTTCGATGGAGCTGTCCACCACCGCCAGGTGCTTACCGTTGTAGAGGGTGTCGAGCACCGTGACTTCCAGTGAGGCACTGTTGGTGATCGCCGCTTCGCCAGGCTCCAGGTAGACCTGAACGTCGTACTTTTGCGAGAACGCCTTGAGCCGTGCGCAGAACGCGTCCAGCGCATAGCCTTCGCCGGTAAAGTGAATACCACCGCCCAAGCTGACCCAACTGACCTTGTGCAGCAGCTCACCGAAGCGTTCTTCAATGGTGCAGAGCATTTGGTCGAACAGGCTGAAGTCGCCGTTCTCGCAGTTGTTGTGGAACATGAAGCCGGAGATCTGGTCAATGACGCCTTCGATCTTCACCGGGTCCCACTCGCCCAGACGGCTGAACGGGCGCGCCGGGTCGGCCAGCAGATAATCAGAGCTGCTGACTTGCGGGTTGACGCGCAGGCCACGGGTTTTGCCTTCAGAGCGCTTGGCAAAGCGTTGCAGTTGGCTGATGGAGTTGAAGATGATCTTGTCGCAATTGTCGAGCATCTCCTCGATCTCGTCGTCGGCCCAGGCCACGCTGTAGGCATGGGTTTCGCCTTCGAACTTCTGACGACCTAACTTGAGTTCGTAAAGCGACGACGATGTGGTGCCGTCCATGTATTGCTGCATCAAATCGAACACCGACCATGTAGCGAAGCACTTGAGCGCCAGCAGGGCCTTTGCCCCGGACTGTTCGCGCACATAGGCAATCTTCTGCATGTTCGTCAGCAGTTTCTGTTTGTCGATGAGGTAGTACGGCGTTTTGATCATTTCGAGGCCTCCGGCAAGGCCAGCCAAAAAAAGGATGCGCATTGTGCCCGGACTGACGGCATATCGAAAGAGCAGAAGCTAGCGAGTCGGATGGGGCAGGGCGCGCAGTGAGGCCTGGGTGCTGTTGTTTGGACGACTCATCAGCTGAGCCGAAGATGGAAGATCAGGTCGTCAAATCATGTGTCGTGTGTAACGCCAGCATCCAATGCTCCTTGCACGATCGATGAGGGACAGACTTTTTTACGCGGGGCGTCGGCAAAGAGCAACGCAGTCTGACCGAAAGAAAGCCCGGATATGTTCGGTCAGTGCGAGCGCCTGTAATCTGTCATCGTTCAAAAAACGATGACAGTTCACACGTTATGTACCCCTTGAGTTACCAGTCGACCGAGTAGCTGACGCTCAGCGTACGCCCTTCGGCATTGGCAAAAGGCGCACGGGCGTTGGCCTGGGCGAAGAGGTTTTGGTAGGTGCGGTTGGTGAGGTTGTAGACCCCGCCTTCAAGTCGGCCGACCGGCAGTTCCACCGAACCGAGCATGTCCACCAGGGTATAGCCCTGGATTTCGCGGCCGTTGTTGTCTTTGGCAGCCTCGTCGTAGCTGGACAGATGCATACCCTGCAGACGCAGGCTGTAGTCGTCCTCAGTGAAACCGACGAACAACGTAGTTTTGGCCGGTGAAATGCGGGTGGCCGGCAGGTCGATCCATTTGCCGTTCTGTTGGGTTTCACCTTTGGCCCATGCGTAAGTGCCGCCCACCGACCAGTGCTCGGTCGGGCGATACGTCAGGCTGTTCTCGATGCCGCGCACGCGTTCCTTCTGGTTGATCAGGCGTAACACACGGTCGTTGGCGTCAAAGAACTGGGTGACGTCAGAGGTGTTTTCATACACGGTGACGTCGGCTTGCCATTTGTCCCAATTGCCGCGCCAGCCCAGCTCGTAGCTGTCGACCTTGATCGCTTGGGCGTTGAGGGTCTGAATATCGAAGCGACTGTTGACGTCCCGCAGGAAGCGTTGGATGTCGGGCAGCGAGAAGCCCTGACTGTAATTGGCGAAGATGTCCTGGTTTGCGCTCAGGTGATAGACAGCACCCAGGTTGTAGAGGGTCGCATCATATTTGAGAGTGTCGCCGGGCAAGGTCGCGCGTTTGCCAGTCTGGACGATTTCACCGTAGGCGATGCTGTCGGAGACTTCGCTTTCGATCCACTCGCGCCGTATGCCACCGCGCAGGGTCCAGTCGCCGATGTCCCAGGACATTTGCCCGAACAGCGCTTTGGTGGTGGTTTCGGTGTCCGGGCCCAGTTCATAGGTGGTGCCGGTCTTGGTGTAGTTCAGACCGTTGACCCGGTACTGGTCGCCGCGCTGACGAGAGCGCTCGTGGTCGTAATCGGCGCCCCAGACCAGATTGCCGGTAGCATCGCCGATCGACGGCAGCGGGGTGTCGATGGCCGCACGCAGGCCATACACGTCTTGCACGCTGTTGTTGTCCGAAACGCCGGCTTTACCCCGTGACAGGTCGGGGAAGAACAGCGCATCGGCACGACGCCAATAGCTTTCGACTTGCAGACCCTGGCCGTAGAAATCCTTGTCGGCGTAGTTGAGATTGACTGCCTGGTTATGGGTGTAGGGCTGGTCGTCGAGCTTCAAGCCCTGGACCGCGACGGCCTCACCATTGCGCGAGGCTTTGGTGTAACCGGTATCCTGCTGGTCCTTGTAGTCTTGTAGCGACAAGCTGAGTTTTTTGTCGGCATCCAGTTCATAACCGAACCGACCTTGCAGGTCATAGGTTTCGGTGTCCATGTTGCTGCCTTGGGACGTGTCCTGAGGAATGCGGTTGCCGTTGCCGTCGAACTGGTCGTTGCGTTGCGTCATGTCTGCCGAAACATACCAGTCCAGTGCGTCCTGACGGCCTGTCGCACTTTGGAACGCCTCGTAGACGAAGCCTTTACGGTTGAGGTTGTTACCGCTGCTCATGCCCAGTTTGCTGCTGAACGCGATGTCCTGGCCCTGATTGCGCTTGGTGATGATGTTAATGATGCCGCCCGAAGCACCGGCACCGTAGATGCTGCTCGCGCCGGACACCACCTCGATGCGCTCGATGCTGGCGGGCGAGATGCTGTTCAACTGGCGGAAGTTGTCTCGGGTAGCGTTTTGCGACACGCCATCAACCAATACCAGAATGTTGCGCCCGCGCAGGGTCTGACCGAAGTTGCTCATACCGCCAGTGGGTGGGGCAATCCCTGGCACCAGTTGCCCAAGGATGTCGGACACTCGACGACCGGCGCCGCTTTGTTCTCGGATCTGTTGCTCGTCGATAACTTGTACCGAGCCGGGAATCGAGGCAATGCTCGCTTCGCTGCGGGTGGCTGAGACGACGGTAGCTTGCATGTTCAGGGTACCTGGCTTCTCGGATTCCACGGCCCAGGTCCGGGCACTGAAGGTGCTGAGCAGCGCAATCAACAGGGATAGCTTGGTTCGGGTCATGATGTAGTCTTTTTTTAGTTGTGATGAGTGTTGGTAGAGAAAACAGTGGGCTGCATCGCGGTTGAGGCTCGTACCCAGCGGACACCCAAAGCGGCCAAGGCGTAGGTCAGGGCCACCAGCCAGAAGCTATGGTCCAGCCCGACCAGCCCCATGCCGATGCCGCCCAGGACGGCTCCCAGCAGAGCGCCGGCTTTCGCCGCGCTGTTGCCCAGGCCCAGAGCAAAACCCTGCTTGGTGGGGCAAACAGTATTGGCGATCAGGGCATAGGCCACTGGTAGCAGGGCGCCTTGCCAAAGGCCCCACAGCAGTCGGGTGGCGAGAAAGCCGATCCATTCGTTGGCCAGTGCGGTCGCGGCAAGGGTCAATGCACACAACCACGCCACGCCTTCGATGACGCGCAGGGTATAGGCCGGTTGCCAGCGATCGAACAGCCGCCCCCACAGCGGCGCGGAAATGGCCAGGGTTGCGGCGCTGGCGGCGTAGGTAGCGCCAATCAGCCAGCCGGGCGCTTGCAGTACATTGGCGACGTACAGCGCATAGAAGGGCTGAGGCATCATCTTGGCGGCCTGGATCAGTACGATCACCAACAAAATTCCGCCCATCCAGCCTTTCGGCAAGGTCGCGCTGGCAGATGTTTTTTTCTGTGCTGGCCGGGCCGTATCGGCCGGCAGAAAGAAACTACCCAACGCACACAGCAGGCAAATCAGCGTAGCGCCATAGCAGAGCAGGGCAAACCCTGAGACGTCCATCAACCAACCGCCCAGCACCGGCCCCACCAACGAGCCGACTGCGGTTGCCGATTGCAATCGCGCCAGGGTTCGCCCGCGATCCGAGCTGTCGCAACAGGCCAGGGCGTACGCCTGAGCGGCGGCTAGAAAGCCGGCCAGTGCGCCTTGAATTACCCGGATCGCGACCAACAACCAGGGATCGAGCGTAATGGCCGCCAGCCCCTGGCACAGCGCCAATGCCAGCAATGCCCGAACGATCATCGGCTTGTGCCCGGTACGGTCACCCAGACGGCCCCACAACGGCGTCAAGAGCATGGCCGCAAGCATGGGGCCGGCATAGACCATGGCGGATAGCAGTGCAGTGTAACGGGCCTGTTCGGGCCCGAGCAGATGTTGAATTTGCAAGGGCCAGAACGGGCCGCTCATCTCCATGGCACCCATGGAAATGAACTGGATCAGCACCAACAGCCTTAAAGCGCTGCCGTTAGCCACCATGGGCGTTGACTTTCAGTGGGTTGCTGAGACGGCCGACAATGTCGGCATGGCTGTCGAGCAAGCGCATGCGCATAAATGACTTGGCCGGCCAGTCCTGCACAAGCAAGGCTTGACGTTCGGTTTCCCAGCGTTGCGGTTCGACGCGCTCGCGCAATGCGTCAAAGCAATCACTGACCTGCGCCGCCAATTCATCCCACAGGAGTTTCTCTGGCACGTTCCAATGACGAGCGCAGAGCAAGGCCAGTTCACCCAAATGGCACATGAATGTGGTGTGCAGAAGTTTGTCTCGGACAAAACTTGATTCGTCGTAGAGCGTCATCTTCGGGTCGTGCAGCTCAATATCGAGGCCATGGGCATGCAGGGTCTTGCGATCAATGCGAATGTCACCGAAGTCGCGCAGCAACAGGCGACTCAATTGCCCATCGGCGCCCATCACCATAAAGCTGTTTTGCTGGTGGGCTTCGAAGGCCACGCCATACATCAGATAGATACCGAGCAGACTCGGTACGGCAATCGACAGGTAGTCGCGAAAGAATGCCTGCATGGCTTCGCCGTCATCACGCCCCTGGGCCAGGCGCACCCACTGACGAAGTAACGGCTGCTGATGCTCATCCATCGCGAACAGGCTGCCGACCGGGACAGCCATTTCACCGGTTTGCAACAGGCTCAGCGGGTTGTCCCGGTAAAGCACGGCGGCATGTCGTGAGCGTTCATCGTCCACCGGTTGTGGCGCGTAATGCACGCCGATACGTTCCGGCACGATGTTCAGCAAGCGCTGGATCTGCTGCTCCTGATCGAGAATTCTCAGCAACAAATGACTGATACGCGGTCCCATCCGCGCCGAGCGCGGCGAGACGGTGCGCTGCACGCTGGTCAGACGCAGTGCCACCGGGAGTTTGACCATCGGCGCGGTGCGGCTGGCACCCGGCACAACAGTGCGAAACGACATGGTGGGATGAGCGGTGAACGCGACGATATCAGTCAGGATCAGTAGGTTGTCGGCGATCTCATTGGCAAATGAGCGTGGTAACTCTTCATGGGCCTGCCAAGGGTGCGCGGGGAGTGGGAGGTAATCCGCTGCATCCAGTCCTCTGCTTTGCAAATGAGCGTGCAGGTGTTTGGCGGCCTGTGGAAAATTGCCTTGCCACCAGTCCCAATAATCCGGCGTACCTGTCAGTGATTCGACGTGGGTGTATTGGCGGTGCAGAGCGCACAGCATAATCGGAAACCTCGCCTCGAATTCCGGCAAAAAGGCGATCACCTGAGAGGCACTGAGGCCGAGTTTGGTCTTGTAGTTCGGATGCCACGGATGGCCCAGCGTGCCCCATTGTTCCAACAGCGAGGTGGGGTTCTCCAACGCGCTGCTGTCTTTGAGCCAGGCCAACAAGTTGTCGTCGTAGCTCGGGTCGATCCGGTTCTTGAGCTGGAGAGTCCAGTTGTGATGGAAGGCCAGGCACAGCGTGTCATTGCTGAAGCTGTCATCGAGCTCCAAGGCCAGACGCTCCAGTACTTCCTTAGAAGCAGCAGGGTTGAGCTGGGGGCTGAGATGGGCCAGCAATTCAGAGGGCAGCAGGATTTTTTGCGGCAGGCTTGCGGGGCGGTGAAGCGTAATGCTGCCACGGACGTCCCAGCTGTTCATTCGCCCGGCAGACAAGTGTTCGAAACAAAGACGCGCGCCATTCTCAAGCGGCAACCAACAGTGGTTGTATTCGTCGTATTCACAGTCGTCGGGCTTGATCAGATCTTCGCGAAACAGCGCCTGGATCAGACGTTGGAAGCTACGCTGCGACGCAGACTCCAGCGCATTGCTCAAATGGTCGAGCGTGATGCGATGGGATCTAAAGGCCGGGGTATCGAGTGCCTCACTCCAGCGCGAGAGCAATAGCTGTTGTTTTTCCGGATTAGTGTGCGTCAAGCCCGACTCCTTATGGACATGATTCAGATACAAAGCGTGCAGATAATACGCTTCGAAAACACTAATACCAATGATAATTGTTGTTATTCACGCGACAAGGATGCGCCGTCATCGCTTAGCGAGTAATGCTTATTGGCGGAGTGCTGGATTATCTCGGCCTGCCAGGCACAAGGTCCGTCGCAAGAACAGGCGGGTGGGCATAGCGCTGTTCCAGCGCCCGAGTGACACGCTCACCGGCATGGTGCAAACGCCAGTGGATCAGCTTATGGAGGAGGCCCGGGAAGTGATCTCCCATAACGCCGGCTTGAGCAGATCTCAGCTCGATTTGAATAGGTAAAGGCACTTCACAGGCCCTTGCTGTAGCCGATCTGCGTGAGCAAGAAACCGTGGCGTTGGTAGCGTCGGTTCAAAAAGAGAATGAGCAACCGCGGCAGGCTGAAAAGGTGCCACGGGCCTGCGAAGTTTTGAACATCAAGAATTCGAGCTTTAGAGGCGTCAGCCGCGAAAACGCAGTTTCGTGACAGAGCAGCGTAATGGCAGTTGTAAGAATGGGGCGGCAAGGGGTTGAGATATCTAGGTAAGTGGAAACAGACAGCTTATGAACATCTATGACATCACCTGTCGTTTAACATAATATACATTATGCGAATTATCCTATAGAGGTCTGGGGGGCTCTGTGGTCAGATTTCAGGCTCATCTCAACAGGTCCTGGTCTGAGCAGATGCATTGCAGGTGCAAGCCTACAAAAACCAGAAACGAAAACGCTTTCAAGCTATTCACTTCAGTTCCGTAGTCGGAACATTCCCCGTGCATCACCTGGTGACGATTCAGTGCAGTAAAGACCCCGCTGGAGCTGGATGATTGGCTTCGGGCCGCAAAGCTTTTTAGAAAATCAGAATCATGAAGCGTGAAAAATGGATGAAGAAGATCAAGCGACTCCTGATCAGATTCAAACCTTTCTTTTAAGTGCAGACCTGCCTTTGTGGAGCGATTTTGGCCTTTACCATCCCGATTCAGCGGAGATTCAACTCCCAGGGTTTCGGACAACAGCCCATCAGCCTGCGCAATAAAAACCGGTGTTGAGAGGAAAAACCCATCAGCACCAAACTCTCTATGAGCCCTTGCCGCAGCACCAATCGCTGTTGACCTGGAAGGATTATTGGCCAACAAACGATCAACAAAGTCCTGAAAATTGTCGCGATAGTAATCAACCATGCACTGATCAATTTCACCATCTGGGAGGCTTGTAATGCGCTCGATCAACGGCATCAAGTCCTCTAAAGTTGTCGACCAGCCGAAGAACCATCCTTTATCAGCAGCAACGCTCATGGCTAATTTCGACTGCGCAGGACGCGCGTCCAACTTTGCTAAATATTCCGACAGATCACCACGGATTTCGTAGACAAACTGAGGAATCACCTTCGCCATAGCATCAATGATAGGTGCCGTTATACTTGCTATTTCGGCAAACTTTTCGGCGAAAGCGTGCGCTAAGGTAACGAAATCAATCTGCTCTTTAGGCGTTTCAGACACGTTGAGCTCTCAAATGCAGTGAAATTCTGACAATTCTAACCCTGACGATAGGCTAGAGACTCAAGTTTGCAGTACCCTCCCCGCCGTTATTCTCTAATTTTATAACTAAACTAAATAACCATTTAGTTTAGTTATAAATTGCTGCGACTGGTGTCTTGCACAACATTGAACGTTGCGCCTGGCGACATCAAAAACGCTCATGCGTCAGGCGCCCGGCAGAGCGTCTGACTTTTGTTTACCTGCGTTCGAAGCGATTTTACGCAGTGATTTAGCGAAAAAAATACAGATATATTTCCCAGCGAAACATAATTATTATTTGCGAATGATCAAAGAACTTAAAACACTAATCGCTGTGGCGAGAGAAGGTACTTTTGCGGCGGCTGGCAGCAAAATCGGCCTCACCCAGGCCGCCGTCAGCGCCCAGATGCAACGACTTGAGGCAGAGCTTGGGGTCGAGTTGTTCGACCGAAAAGGACGCTCCGCGCAGCTCAACCGAATGGGCCACCAGGTTTTGTCGCAAGGCCAGGAACTGGTTCGCCAGTTCAAAGATCTGGGCACGATGTCGGTGGGTCTTCCCGCCAATGTTTTGGTCACCATTGGGGCGATTGCCTCGGTTCAGCGCTCCTTCTTGCCGGAAGCCTTGGCTGAGTTTCATCAACGATCCTCACAGTGCAGAACACGCGTCCTGCCTGGCCTGTCGATGGAATTGGTAAATCAGGTCGATTCAGGTGAAATCGATATGGCGGCGATCATCCGTCCACCCTTCTCTCTTCACAGCGATCTGCGCTGGACAACATTGGCACGCGAACCTTACCGATTGATTGTCCCGGCTGATATGCCTGGCGAGGATTGGGCTGAGTTGGTATCGAGCCAGCCCTTTATCCGCTATGACCGTTCATCTTTTGGCGGACGCCAGGTTGATCGGTTCTTGCGACAAACCCATTTTTCATTACACGAAGTCTGCGAACTCGATGAGTTGGATGCGATTATCAAACTGGTTGCAAACGGCGTCGGAGTGGCCTTGGTGCCAGAAACGGCCACCCATAAGGAATGGCCAACTGAAGTGCGTGTAATGGACCTGAAACAACGTACATTCCATCGCGATATTGGTTTAGTGCATCGTGCACGCCGCAGCCTAATCGAGCCCGTGAAATTACTGGCTCAATTGATTACAGAGCACGCCGTGAAGAAGCATTAAACGAGTAATGACGTCCAGCTTTCCATTTTACTCGCACTCGAATATCAGCACCGTCCTGAGCTAATCAAGGCGCTGCATGCGCTTGGAAAATCTTGCTGACTACCGTCCACTTGCCTTCTACTTTCAGCAGATGGAAGAAGTCGGTGAAAGAGAGGCCTGACATGCCGTTGGCGTCAATGCGAGCACTAGCGGCATTACCGACGATTTCAATGCGAGTAATAGCCGCCTGTGCGTCAGGAGAGGGGCGGAAATCCTTGTCGATCCCCTCGAACAGGATTGGAATTGCGCCGCCGGCCAGTTGACCGTCGCCATCGACGCTAAACATCGTTGCTTGATCATTGAAAGCAGGCTTCATGATGCTGCTTTTGGCCTGTTTACAGCCCTCAATGTACTTGTTCAGCACCTCGGTGATGGCTTGGTATTCGTGTACGTAAGTAGGGTTGCTCATGGTTTTATTCCTGCTTCATTGGATTGGATTGAGGATCAGAACCGTCCAGCCGTCCGCTTAGGACGTGGACTCATTCACGCTTTGGTATCAAGCCATACAGAACCGTAACGAGTGTCGGCGGCTGGAGTCTCAATGATTTCTTTCAAGTCATCTGCTGCAGTGCGCACCCAGAATGGATCACGCAGCATTTGCCGTCCGAAAAAAACCAGGTCAGCTCGACCGTTCTGCAGGATTTCTTGGGCTTGACGACCACTCTGGATGACACCCACGGCCCCTGTCGCAATATGCAGTTCCTTACGCAGCAACTCAGCGGCGGGTACTTGGTAACAACCCGGCAACTAATTGCCAAACTAAGGGGAAACGTTTCATGTCTAGCCTTTTTGTTGGAATGAAAGGACTGCTTGAGGGCAGTAGGCAGATTCATGAGTTTCCAGCTCATTTAAGTGTTCTTGGCGCGCGCTTGATGGCGCGCCAGCTTTTTATCATTTGGCGAAGAGCTGGCTCATATCCTTGAACGCTTTGAACTCAAGTGCGTTGCCGCACGGGTCGAACAGGAACATGGTGGCCTGCTCACCAACCTGGCCTTTGAAGCGAATGTAGGGTTCGATCACAAACTGGGTTTCGCGCGCCTTTAAGCGCTCGGCCAGGGCTTCCCATTGAGCCCATTCCAGAATAATGCCGAAGTGCGGAACCGGTACGTCGTGACCGTCTACCGGGTTGCTGTGCACGCTTTCCTGCGAAGCAGTTTTAGGATGTTCGTGGATGACCAGTTGGTGGCCGTAGAAATCGAAGTCTACCCACTGGTCGCTTGAGCGACCTTCGCAAAGGCCGAACACCTCTCCGTAGAAGTGCCGTGTGGCGGCCAGGTCATAAACAGGGATTGCGAGGTGGAAAGGAGAAAGACTCATCAGGACTCCGATAACAATTTTTTATGGGTTTGTGGTGCCGGCCACCGAACTCGCTGCCCAGCGGGTTTTTTGAAGCTGGATTTATGCTAAAGCGGTACCAGGCTGAAAAAAATCAATATAAATTTTTCACACATACAATTTTATTTTGTTAATCGATTACCTCTGTTTACTGCTGCACACCTGCCTGAACCGAACGCGGGTTACCTGTCGTTAAACTTGAGCGATCACACGCGTCGACCGCAGCGTGCGCTGGCGCACAGAACAAAGCTCTGCTCAAGCGCATCGTCGAGCCTTATTGATGAACCTCGCGGGATGGTTTTCATGACGATGCTTGACCCAGCACAAGCGTTTCATCCGCCTGATGTCGATCCTGTGTCGCTCCAGAAGTACCGGCAGCCGCTGATCGCCGGCAACTGGAAGATGAACGGCATGGCGGCCCAGCTCAGTGAAATCGAAGCGGTGGCGGCCACGGTGCAAGCGAAGCAGCCACCGGTCGAGGTTTTGATGTGCCTGCCCGCGACGCTGATTGCGCAAGCGGCGTTGACGGCCGCTGGCCGCATCGCCATTGGCGGGGAGGATTGCAGTGGCGATATTTCGGGGGCTTTTACCGGCGACCTCAGCGCAGAGATGCTTAAGGATGCCGGTGCCTGCGCGGTCATCGTTGGGCATTCGGAACGCCGCCAACATCACGCGGAGACCGATGCAATCGTGGCGAGGAAGGCAAAAGCGGCGCGACGCACGGGTCTTTTGGCAATTATCTGCATCGGTGAAACGAATGAGCAGCGGCTGGCAGGAAACGCCTTGTCCGTCTGTGGTGATCAGATCGCCGGGAGTGTGCCTGAAGGCATGACGGCGTCCAACACGGTGATCGCCTACGAGCCTCTCTGGGCGATCGGATCGGGCCACATGCCAACGTGCGAACAAATCATTGAAATGCATGCGCACATCCGGGCCTGCCTGACCTTGCGTCTGGGGGCTGAGGGTAAAAACCTGCGAATCCTGTACGGCGGGTCGGTCAAACCGGCCAGTGCCCACTCGATCCTCACGCTGCCGGAAGTCGGTGGTGTCCTCGTCGGCGGCGCCAGCCAGAAGTCTGCGGATTTTCTTGCGATCTGCCAGGCAGCCACGGCCACGTCTGCTCATTCCGCCAATTTCCCAAAGGAACACTGACCATGAATGATGCGATCACGTTGACGCAAGAGAGTGAAAACGTAGAAATCCCCGGCCTTTCAGCCGCTGATGTCCCAACATTGGGTGCAGATGAATTGCAGCGGATGAACGCCTACTGGCGCGCTGCCAATTACATCTCGGTCGGCCAGATGTACCTCTACGACAACCCGCTGTTGCGTGAGCCGTTGACAATGGCGCACGTCAAGCCGCTTGTTGTCAGTCACTGGGGCACGACACCGGGACAAAACTTCATCTACGTCCATTTGAACCGAGTCATCAAGAACCACGATCTGGACATGATCTACGTTGCCGGTCCTGGCCACGGCGGCCCGGCAATCGTCGGCAACGTTTACCTCGAAGGCACCTGGAGCGAGGTCTATCCGAATGTGGGTGAGGATGAAGCCGGGCTGAAGAAGTTGTTCAAGCAGTTCTCTTTTCCGGGTGGTATTTCCAGTCATGTCGCACCGACGACGCCAGGCTCGATTCATGAGGGTGGTGAGCTTGGCTATTCGCTCAGCCACGCCTTCGGTGCCGCATTCGATAACCCTAATCTGATAGTCGCCTGTGTCATCGGCGATGGCGAGGCCGAAACCGGCCCCTTGGCTACGGCGTGGCAGTCCAACAAGTTTCTCGATCCGGTCACCGACGGTGCGGTGCTGCCGATCCTGCATCTGAACGGCTACAAGATCAGTAATCCGACGGTACTTGCGCGCATGGGTCATGACGATCTGGAGCAGTTCCTTCGAGGCTCTGGCTGGGAACCGTACTTTGTCGAAGGCGACGATCCAATGACGATGCACGAGTTGATGGCCCGTGCCACTGACAAAGCCATCGCGCAAATCCAACAATTGCAGAAGCACGCCCGAACGACCGATACGCCCACACTCCCCCTCTGGCCGATGATTGTTCTCAGATCGCCCAAGGGCTGGACCGGGCCGAAAGTTGTCGACGGGCTGCCTGTCGAAGGGACCTTCCGCTCGCACCAGGTGCCGTTGCTGGTCGATGCCAATCACCCTGAGCACTTGGCGCAACTTGAGCGCTGGATGAAGAGTTACAAGGCCGAAGAACTGTTCGATACCAACGGCCGATTGATCGAAGAACTGGCTGAAATGGCGCCCAAAGGCCTGCGGCGCATGGGCGCCAATCCAAATGCTAACGGCGGCCTGTTGCTACGCGATCTGCACATGCCCGACTTCCGTGTGCATGCCGTGCGTGTCCCCTCGCCCGGCGCCGTCTTCGCCCAGGACACGCTGGTGCTCGGTGAGTTCTTCAAGGACATCATCCAACTGAACCCCGACAACTTTCGTGTCTTCGGCCCGGACGAGACCATGTCGAACCTGCTTGGCGCCGTCTTCAAGGTCACCAACCGTCAATGGGATGCGGCGACCGTTGCGAACGACGAGTTTCTTGCGCCCGCCGGCCGCGTGCTCGATTCGATGCTCAGCGAGCATCAGTGCGAAGGTTGGCTGGAGGGCTACCTGCTGACCGGTCGGCATGGGCTTTTCAATAGCTACGAAGCCTTTATCCGCATCATCGACTCGATGTTCAGCCAGCATGCCAAGTGGCTCAAGGTCACCAAAGAGCTGGCGTGGCGGCGGCCGGTCGCCTCACTGAACTACCTCCTCGCCTCGCACGTCTGGCAGCAGGACCATAATGGCTTCACGCACCAGGATCCCGGCTTCCTAGACCATGTGATCAACAAAAAAGCCGACATCGTTCGCGTCTATCTGCCGCCCGATGCGAACTGCCTGTTGTCGACATTCGATCACTGCCTGCGCAGCCGCAATTACGTCAATGTCGTCGTCGCTGGCAAGCATGCGCTGCCGCAATGGCTGACCATGGATGAGGCGATCGTGCATTGCACTCAGGGCGTTGGGATCTGGCAGTGGGCGAGCAACGATCAGGACAGCGAACCGGACGTCGTCATGACTTGCTGCGGCGATACGCCAACACTGGAGATTCTGGCGGCGGTGTCCATCCTGCGCGAGCATTTGCCCGAACTGAAGATCCGCGTCGTCAATGTTGTCGATCTGATGAAGTTGCAGTCCGCCAGCGAACATCCGCACGGGTTGAGTGATGGGGACTACGACTCACTGTTCACCAAGGACAAGCACATCATCTTCGGCTTCCACGGCTACCCCTGCCTGGTGCATCGACTTACCTATCGCCGAAACAACCGCAACCTCCATGTGCGGGGCTATAAGGAGGAAGGAACGATTACCACGGCTTTTGACATGCGGGTTCAGAACGACCTGGACCGGTTCCATTTGGTACAGGACGTTGTCGACCGTCTGCCTCATCTCGGCAGCCGGGGTGCTTATCTGAAGCAGATGGCTCGCGACAAGCTGGTCGAACACAAGCTCTACATCAACGAGCACGGCGAGGATCTGCCGCAGATTCGTAACTGGAAATGGGGGGCCCCCGCATGAACTCAGTGCAACTTGTCGACACGGCGCGCCAGATGCTGGCTAGCGGCAAGGGCCTGCTGGCGATGGACGAGAGTTCACCGACTTGCAACGACCGCTTCGCCGCACTCGGCATTACGCCGTCTGAAGCGTCGCGCCGGGCGTGGCGTGAGCTGCTCATCACGGCGCCGGGGCTGGCCGAGAGTATCGGCGGTGCCATTCTCTACGACGAGACAATCCACCAGCAGTGCACCGATGGCACGCCGTTCGTGAAGGCGCTGACTGACGTCGGCATCCTGGTCGGGATTAAGGTCGATGCCGGTGCGAAAGCACTGGCTGGGCGTCCCGGCGAAAAGATTACCGAAGGGTTGGACGGTTTGCGTGAACGGTTGCAAGGCTATGCGGCCATCGGTGCGCGCTTCGCCAAGTGGCGCGCAGTGATCACGATGGACGCCGGTCTTCCCAGTGCGGCGTGCATCGCGGCCAACGCCCATGCACTGGCGCGCTACGCGGCCCTTTGTCAGGAGGTCGGGCTTGTGCCCGTGGTCGAACCTGAAGTGCTGATGACGGGTGATCACTCGCTACAACGTTGTGTCGACGTCAGCGCAAAAGTGCTGCACGAGGTCTTCGAGCAGCTACATGTACAGGGCGTGCTGCTCGAAGGCATGGTGTTGAAGCCGAACATGCTCCTGTCGGGCCTGAGCTGCCGCCATCAGGACAGTGTCGACGAGGTCGCCGACGCCACCGTGACGACCCTGCTACGCGCCGTGCCAGCCGCCGTGGCGGGCATTGCGTTCCTGTCTGGTGGGCAGAGTCCCGAGTTGGCTTCTGCGCGGTTGAACGCGATGAACCGACGCTTCAAGTCGCGACTGCCTTGGGCGTTGACGTTTTCTTTCGCGCGCGCAATCCAGCAGCCAGCCCTCGAGATCTGGGGCGGCGACCCCGGTAAAGTCGCGCAAGCTCAACGTGCGTTACTGCACCGCGCCGCCTGCAACCGGGCGGCGCGGCAAGGTGATTATTCGGTCGACATGGAAAACCCGGTAAACCTGATCATCGGCGCATAGCCGGCGGACACAGGTGTGAGAGATCAAGCGTGACGAGATCGCCGATGCACTCAATCGTTAAATCGGCTTGCGGTTGAGCGGCGATGATTCGCGGATCCATCGCGTAATGGCCCTGTCGCACAAAAACGCTGGTTAACCGTTCACCCCATATGCCCTTCATGGCCGCCAGAATCGCGAGCTTGTCGTCGACCATCACGTAGTGACGGGCGGGGTAGTGACGTTCTACGGCCTGTAGCATCTTTTCCTTGTGAACATAGACCAGTGCGCGGCCCTCCAGGGCCTGCCACAGACCTGAGCGCTGTAACTTGCGCGGCTGTAAAACCACATCGCCATCGGACAGGATTACGGTCAGGCCGTACAGGCCCAAATGCGTGATGACGTCCATTGCCTGGGGATAGAGTCGATCGGCAAACGGGTAGTCGATGAGGAAGGAGGACATCAACAACAGTCTTTGTTCATCCGCACTGCCCTGCCCAATCTCCAGCCGATAGCGCTGCAAGGCGCCCAGGTAATCGACATAGCCGAGCTCTTTGCGCAACGCGTTGAAGACTGCCCAATAACGCTGTGCTTGGGCGTCACCCAATTGCTCCTTCAAGTGCCGGTGAAAATCGGCGACAACGCGGTCGCCGTCCAGCAACGTGTTGTCGACGTCCAGCAGAAACACCACTTCAGCCATCATCGGCAGGCTCGTTGGGCTTGACCGACCTGTAGCAGTGCATGTGGGGCAGTGCCGTGAGGATTCAAGGCGCGACGCTCCTTTGTGGTGTTGGCAGACGATCAGGCAGCGTGCGCGAGGTCGTTGCAGCACGTCTGTGTGCTGACGCACAGACGGCTGTTTTTCTTGAGGTCACTGTGGCATCGGGCAAGCGCCAAAAGGATTGATGATGAATGACCTGACGTTACGCAGAACCATTCTGGACGAGCTGGAATTTTTGCCGCACATCGATGCTGCGGCTATCGGTGTCACCATCGAAAACGGCGTTGTTGTGCTCAGCGGGCATGTGCGGACCTACGCTGAAAAAATCGCCGCTGAGCGCGCCGTCCAGAGCGTTAAAGGCGTCGTCGCCGTGGCCGAGGAACTCGAAGTGCGGGTGTCCGGTGCTCACACTGTTGATGATGGCGTGATCGCCTCGCGTTGCCTGGATCTGATCCACTGGGACACGGCGGTTTCCAAGGAACCCATTCACATCAAGGTGCAGCACGGGTGGGTAACGATTGAGGGCCACGTGGAGTGGCAATACCAGAAAGACGCCGTGAAAGCGCTCATACAACAATTGCAAGGGATTGTGGGTATCGACAATCGTTTAGCGATAAAGCCTAAAGACAGCATTCAAGATATCAAAACACTTATCGAAGAAGCCTTGGCACGAAGTGCCGAACTGGATGCCGGCAAGATTCACGTCACGGTCCATGGCAATCAAGTAACGCTCGAAGGCACTGTTAACAGATGGCTCGAACGTAAAGCGGTCGAACACACAGCCTGGGCAGTACCCGGTGTCTATCGTGTAGAAAATCACCTTCTCATCAGTTGACCCAGCACCGCGCGCGGTTATCCGGGTGTGCGAGCACACGTCTCAGATCAGGAGAAATATGACAAGCATAGGGACACGCATCAGGCTGTTGTTACCTCGTTTGGCTGCCGTTTGTCGAACCGGTAAGTTCCCCGGTCGCAAGTTCGCCTATGAGCCGATTCTGCGCGCCGAACTGTTCAACGCAGACCAAATGGCCAATCACGGCATCGCGCTGGCCAACCAGCATCAGGTCAGTGCCGTGTCCTCCCGCGATGCTCTACTGGGCAGGCTGGATGACAATGAGGTTGTGCTCAATCGCAGTTGCACCGCGCTGACACAGGCGCAGTCTTCCAGTCGCCCCGTCACCCCGGCCGCCGAGTGGTTACTGGACAACTACTTCCTTGTTGAAGATCACATTCGTACCGCCAGAAAGCATCTGCCCAAAGGCTATAGCCGAGAGTTGCCACGCTTGACCAACGGCCCTTCCGCAGGCCTTCCACGGGTCTACGACATTGCGCTGGAAACGATCTCCCATGGCGACGGCCGATTCGATGAGTTAAGCCTCAGGCGCTTCATCGTTGCTTATCAGACCGTCATGCCACTGGCGCTGGGCGAGCTTTGGGCGATCCCGATCATGGTGCGCCTTGCATTGATCGAAAACCTGCGCCGAGTGGCGTCACGGGTAATGGCAAATTCGGACGACCGAAACAGGGCGGACGACTGGGCCGAACGTCTGATAGAGGTCTCCGGTCGCGATGTAAAAAACGTCGTACTGACCGTCGCCGACATGGCCCATTCGGGACCCCGTTTGAGCGCTGCGTTCGTCGCCGAGTTTGCCCGCCGCTTGCAGGGCCAGAGTGTGGCTCTCGCCCTGCCCCTCAATTGGATCGAACAAATACTGGGTGAAACGGGCTCCAGCACAGAGCGTCAGGTGCACCTCGACGCGCAGCAACAGTCTGCCGACCAAGTGTCTATCAGCAATAGCATCGCAAGCCTGCGTCTGCTAACGGCCACCAATTGGCGCGAGTTTGTCGAATCGATGAGTCATGTCGAACAGACCCTGAAGAACGATCCCGCCGCCGTTTACCCATTCATGGATTTCGCCACCCGCGACAGTTATCGACACATGATCGAACGGCTCGCCAGGCGCAGCCATCGCTCAGAGATCCAGGTGGCTCAGATCGTCGTGGATCTGTCGGGACAGCAGCACGCCGCGGCACTCGACAGTGCGCTGCACAACCACATCGGGTATTACCTGATCGGTGCAGGCATCGGTGCTCTTGAGCGAAGGCTGGTCGCCAAGGTGCCTCTGCATGAGCGCTGGAAACGCCTTCTGCAGTTTTCTCCATTGATGTTTTACCTGACACCGGTTGGCGTTCTCACGCTGATTTTTGCCTTGCCATTGCTCGCGTCTGCAAGTCGCGACGGACTGCCCGACGTTGCCTTGCTGGCGCTGGCAGTGCCCTGCCTGATCATGACCAGTCGCTTGGCAATCAGCCTGATCAACTGGCTGGTGACCTTCAGCCTGTTGCCCACGATATTGCCGAAGATGGACTACGCCGGCGGTATTCCTGAGGAAGCTCGCACGCTGGTAGCCATTCCTTCACTCATCGCCACGCGTGCCGATGTCGAGGAGTTGGTGGAAGGCCTTGAGGTCAGGTACCTGGCCAATCGTGACGGCAATCTGTTTTTCGCCTTGCTCACTGATTTTCTCGATGCGCCAGAAGAGGTCGAGGTTCACGACGCACAATTGCTGGCACTCGCCGCTCAGGCGATCAACCAGCTCAATCGTAAATATGCTGAAGGCACGGTCGACCGGTTTTTCCTGTTTCATCGATCGCGTTGCTGGAACCCCGGCCAACAGGTGTGGATGGGGCATGAACGCAAGCGAGGCAAACTCAATGACCTCAATGCGTTGCTGCGTGGCATGGGCGAGACGCGTTTCACGACGATTGTCGGTGACATACGCCCCCTTCTGTCCGTGCGTTACGTGCTGACCCTGGATACCGACACATTGCTGCCGCAGGATGTTGCTCGCCAATGCGTGGCAGCCATGATGCACCCACTCAGCCGGCCCTTGTTCGACACTCGCAAGGAAAAAATCGTATCCGGTTACGCGTTGTTGCAGCCGCGTGTCGGCATCAGCCTGGCGAGCACTCCGCGCACCCTGTACTCCCGGCTGTTTGGTTGTGACGGGGGTGTCGACCCCTACACCCGTGCGGTGTCGGACATCTATCAGGATCTGTTCCAGCAAGGGTCTTTCATTGGCAAGGGCATCTATGACGTGGATGCCTTTACCTGTGCGCTGGAAGGCTGCCTGCCCGATAACCAGATACTCAGCCACGACTTGATCGAGGGCTGCTACGCACGCTCGGGTTTGCTCAGCGATGTGCAGTTGTATGAGCAATACCCCTCGCGTTACAGCGCTGACATTAAACGCAGGCATCGCTGGATCCGTGGTGACTGGCAGTTAGTCCCATGGCTGCTCCCTTGGGCGCGCAATACTCGAGGTGAATGGACGCGCAACCGCTTGGACGTCATGGCGCGCTGGAAGATTCTCGACAATCTACGGCGCAGCCTGGAGCCACTGGCATTGCTGTCAATGCTGGTCTGGGGCGGGTTTGCCAGCAGTGAACCCTTGGCCTGGACACTGGCGGTGGTCGGTTTGCTCGTCATCCAGCCGTTGCTCAGAACCTTTACCGATGTCCTGCAACCGCCACTGAACGTGCCTTATCGGGAGTACCTCAGAGCCCTTCTTGATGGGCTGGCACAAGACCTCGCACAGGTCTGCGCCACCATCGCCTGGCTACCGTTCGAGATGTACTACAGCGCTGGTGCCATTGCGCGGTCGCTGTGGCGGATGTTTTTCAGCCGGCGTTTGCTGTTGCAATGGCAGCCGTCCCGCGAGGTGGAGCGCAGTTCGGCGAATCGGCTGTCCGGACTCTACCGCGAGATGTGGTTTGGACCAGTGCTGGCGCTGATCGCGCTGGTCGGGTTATCGACTGATCCGCTCAGGCTGGCCATTGCCGCCCCACTGCTGCTGGCGTGGTTGGCTGGCCCATGGATCGCCTGGCGCCTGAGCGCCAAACCGGAGCACGCGACATTCACCCCCTCGCCCGAGTCGTTGCACTTTTTGCGGGTGCTGGCCCGTCGAACCTGGGCGTTTTTCGATGAGTACGTAGGCCCGCAGGACAACTGGTTACCGCCGGACAATATTCAAGAAGAACCTAAAGCGGCGATTGCACACCGCACCTCCCCCACCAATATGGGCATGGCGCTGCTCGCCCACTTGGCCGGCCACGACTTCGGTTATTTGAGTACCGATCGCCTGTTGCAACGCTTGGCCGCCTCACTGGACAGCATGAACGCGCTGGAGCGTCACCGGCAGCATTTCTACAACTGGTACGACACGCAGACCTGCCAGCCACTGAGGCCGCAATACATCTCGACGGTGGACAGCGGCAACCTGGCGGGCTTGTTACTCACTTTGCGGGCGGGCCTGGTGCAACTGCCGGATCAACCACTCTTCGGCCTTTGCGTCATTAAGGGCCTGCGTGACACGTTGAACACACTGGCTGAAACCCAAGGCACGAAAGAACTGTGTGATCAGCTAAGCCCGGTCCTTGAGCGCGCCGCGCAAACCATCGAACCCCATGCCTTGCTGGATCACTTGCAAACGGCTAGGGCCATCGCCGCCGCGCAGGCAAACGCCGATGACGAAAGCGCCTACTGGCAGCGTGTGTTCATCGCTCAATGCGACGACTGGATTGCGACACTTGTTCGCTATCAACTGCCTGCGCCACTCAGCAACCACGAACCGTTCAGCCAAACGCTAAGGCAACTGGCCCGGCTCAACCGTGACGACTGGTGCGCCGAACACCATGATTGTATTGAGGCGGTACGTAAACGCGCCGGCGAGGCCATCAGCGTCCTGAACCGGTTGATCGAGCTGAGCGGCGACCTTGCGCAGATGGATTTCTCGTTGCTCTTCGACAGCAAACGCGATTTGTTCTTCATCGGCTACAACGCTGAAGAACGTCGCCTGGACACCGGCTACTACGACCTGCTGGCCTCCGAGGTGCGCCTGACCAATTTCGTGGTGATTGCTCAGAGTCAAATACCCCAACGGGCCTGGTTTACCCTGGGCCGATTGTTAGGCGTCTATGCCGGCGTACCGACCTTGATGTCCTGGTCCGGATCGATGTTCGAATACCTGATGCCGTTGCTGGTCATGCCCAACTATGACGGCAGTCTGCTCGACCAGACTTGTCGTGCCGCCGTAACTCTACAGATCGAACAAGGCAAAGGCCTGGGCATCCCTTGGGGCGTATCGGAGTCGGGCTACTACATGCTCGATACCCACTTCAATTACCAATACCGAGCGTTTGGCGTGCAGGCGCTGGGCCTAAAGCGCGGCTTGAGCGAAGACGTGGTGATAGCGCCCTACGCCAGTGCCCTGGCGCTGATGGTAAATCCCGAGGCGGCCTGCAAAAACCTGCAACGCCTGGCTAATCAGGGGGCGGCGGGACGTTTCGGACTTTACGAAGCCGTTGACTACACAGAAGCACGATTGCCTCGAGGCCAGCGGTTCGCCTTGGTGCAATCGTTCATGGCTCACCATCAAGGCATGAGCCTGCTCGCTTTGACGAGCGTGCTGCTCAACCAGCCGATGCAACGTCGTTTCGAGTCCGACCCGGCATTGCGATCTGCCCTGCTGTTATTGCAAGAGCGCGTCCCCAAGACCGCAGAGCCTTATCTGCAAACCGAACAACCGACAGCCGTGGGTGACAAAGGTCTAAACCAGGACAACAAACTGCGGTTTTTTGCCCATCCAGGGCATAAACGCACCGCCGTTCAATTGCTCTCGAACGGCAACTATCATGTGATGCTCAGCAGTGCCGGCGGCGGCTATAGTCGCCGCAGCGACATGGCCGTGACGCGTTGGCGCGAGGACATCACGCAAGATAATTGGGGCACGTTCTGTTATTTGCGGGACATCGCCAGCGGCGAATTCTGGTCGGCAGCGTTTCAACCCACCCTGCGTCGAACAGAGAGTCAGGAGGCCATTTTCAGCGACGCTCGTGCGGAATATCGCGCGTTGGAAATGGATTACGACTCCCATATGGAAATCGTCGTTTCGCCAGAGGACGACATCGAGCTACGACGGCTGCGCATCACCAACCGGGGTACTTCTGCCAGGAAATTCGAGATCACCACCTACGCTGAAGTGGTACTGGCCGCGCCTGATACCGATGCCATGCATCCGGCGTTCAGCAAGTTGTTCGTACAAACCGAGTTGCTGTTGCCGTTGCAAGCCATCCTTTGCAGTCGCCGGCCTCGGTCCAGCGTTGAGCCCACGCCGTGGATGTGCCATCTGTTGGCGGCGCACGGGGTTCATATCGACACGATCTCCTACGAAACGGACCGCGCCCGCTTCATCGGTCGAGGGCTTGACCTGAGTGCGCCTGCCGCGTTGGCGCATGAATGTGAGCAACTATCGGGCAGTCACGGCGCGGTGCTTGATCCGATCGTGGCGATCCGCTGCCGCATCACACTGCAACCAGGCCAACAGGCCACCATCGACCTTGTAACGGGCGTGGCTGACAACCGAGACGACTGCATCGCGCTGATCAACAAATATCGCGATCGGCACCTGGCCGACAGGGTCTTCGATTTGTCATGGACCCACAGTCAGGTTCTATTGCGCCAACTCAACGCCTCACCCGCAGACGCCCGGTTGTTTGAGCAGATGGCCGCGTCGCTGCTCTACGCCAACGCCGCATTGCGCGCAGACAGCGCCATATTGATGAGCAACCGACGCAACCAGCAGGGACTGTGGGGGCAGTCGATTTCCGGCGATCTGCCCATCGTGCTCTTGCGCGTCAAAAGCCTGGATAACTTCGAGTTGGTCCAGAAGATGATTCAGGCTCATGCGTACTGGCGTCAGAAAGGCCTGGTGGTTGACCTGTTGATCTGGAATGAAGACCAGAGCGGTTACCGCCAGCAACTGCAGGACGCCATCATGGGGCTTGTCAGCTCCGGCAGCGAAGCCACGCTGATGGACCGTCCCGGTGGGATTTTCGTGCGTAGCGCCCAACAGATGTCGAATGAGGATCGCGTACTGTTCCTGTCTGTCGCGCGGTTGGTGCTCAGCGAAGGGCTGGGGTCAATTGGCGAACAAATCAACCGCCGACGCGTAGCACCGGTCTATGCTCCATTCGTGGCGACACGTCAGTACCGCCCCACCGCAGCGGCAAAGCGGCTTGCGCCAATCCCTCCTCCGCTAATACTGGACAACGCCTATGGCGGTTTCAGTGAGGATGGCTGCGAATACGTGATCAACTCGACGGCCACCACCCCCACACCGGCGCCTTGGGCCAACGTCATCGCGAACGCGCAACTCGGCACTGTGATATCCGAGTCCGGCAGTGCCTACACTTGGGCGCAAAACGCGCATGAATACCGGCTCACACCCTGGCACAACGACCCGGTTACCGATCCCAGCGGCGAAGTCATCTATTTGCGCGATGAGGAGACCGGGCATTTCTGGTCAGCCACTCCCCAACCCTGCCCTGGCGCCGGGTCACTATCAAACGCGCCACGGCTTCGGCTACAGCGTTTTCGAGCGTGAAGGCGACGGAGTCAAAACAGAGTTGTGGGTGTACGTCGCACTCGATGCACCGATCAAATTCTCACGGCTGGTGGTGCGCAACATGTCCGCACGCACCCGAACACTCACGGTAACGGGGTACGTCGAATGGGTGCTAGGCGATTTGCGCAGCAAGTCAGCGATGCATGTGGTGACACAATCCGATCCGGTCAGCGGTGCGTTATTCGCTCGAAACGCTTACTCGGTCGAATTCGGTGAGCGTGTGGCGTTCTTTGACACCGACACAATCGACCACACCATCACTGGTGATCGCAGCGAGTTCATTTGCCGCAGCGGCACTCTGCAATCCCCCGCAGCCATGCGGCATGCAGGACTGTCCGGGCGCATCGGCGGAGGCCTGGATCCTTGTGCGGCGATTCAAATAGCCGTGACACTCGCGCCTGGGGAAAGCACAGAAGTGATTCTGCGCATGGGCGCAGAGAAGAACGCTCAAGCGGCGACTCAATTGGTGCAGAGCTATCGGGGCGCCCAGGCTGCCGCCACACAGTTAAAGAAAGTTCGAGAGCACTGGCGTTCGCTGCTTTCGGTGATCCAAGTGAAGACACCGTTAGCCGGGCTGAATGTGATGCTCAATGGCTGGCTGATGTACCAGGTCATTGCCTGCCGCTTCCTGGCCCGCAGTGGCTATTACCAATCGGGTGGTGCGATCGGATTCCGCGATCAGTTGCAAGACAGCATGGCCATGATTCATGCAGACCCTGCAACGGTACGCGCACATTTATTGCTGTGCGCCAATCACCAGTATCAGGAGGGTGATGTTCAGCATTGGTGGCATCCACCGCTCAATCGCGGCGTGCGCACGGCCTGCTCGGACGATTTCCTGTGGCTGGTGGCGGCCACCAACCGCTATGTGGAGGTAACCGGTGATCTGTCTGTGCTGGACGAGTCTGCCGGATTTCTGGAAGGCCGCGAATTGAACAGTGGCGAGGAGTCCTATTACGACTTGCCGGGCGTGTCGGACTTGCGCGAGCCACTTTATCGCCATTGTGTTCGCGCGATCGAGCACAGTCTGTGCCGTGGCAAGCACGGATTGCCGTTGATGGGGAGTGGCGACTGGAACGACGGAATGAACCGTGTCGGTTATCTCGGCGAAGGCGAAAGTGTGTGGCTAGGGTTCTTTTCTTGCGACGTGCTCAAGCGTTTCGCCGCTGTCGCCCAGCGCTACGGTGATGATGACTTTGCACAACGCTGTAACGAAAATGCAGGGCTGCTCAGTGACCATCTGGAGAAAGCGGCGTGGGACGGCGCCTGGTATCGCCGTGCATGGTTTGATGACGGCCAGCCATTGGGTTCGTCGATCAATGATGATTGCCGCATCGACTCCATAGCCCAGAGCTGGTCAGTCCTGTCGGGTGTGGGGTCGGCAAACCGTCAGCGCCTGGCCATGCGTGCGATGGATCAGCACTTGGTAAAACCCGAAATTCGCGCCGTGTTACTGCTTGATCCACCGTTTGACAAAGGCGAACAAGACCCCGGTTATATCAAGGGCTATGTGCCAGGTGTGCGAGAGAACGGCGGACAATACACCCACGCCGCAATCTGGGCGGCGATGGCGTTTGCTCAGTTGGGCGATACCGACAAAGCCTGGGAATTGCTGAACCTGATCAACCCCGCCGACCCGCTCAACAACGCCAGGATCGAGACCTACAAAGTCGAGCCCTACGTGATGGCCGCCGATGTTTACGCCAAAGACCCCCACGCCGGACGGGGCGGCTGGACGTGGTATACCGGCTCGGCGGGCTGGATGTACCGCTTGGGGGTGGAGTCACTGCTCGGCCTGCAACGCAGCGGCAACACGCTCAAGATTGAGCCGTTGATCCCGCAGGATTGGCCCGGGTTTACGCTGACCTACCGCTTTGGTGCAACCCAGTACCATTTCGAAGTCAGCCAGGGCACGACAGACACCACCTCAATGACGCTCGACGACCAGCGCGTTGAAGAAGATGCACTGTTGTTGATCGATGATGGCATCGAACACCGGGTTCACATCGAGTGCCGCGTTCGCTCGCCTGGCCGGCAGCAGCGCGAATATGCGAAAGCGAACGATGAGTAGATATATCTGTCGACGTATAGGTGTCTGGATAAATCTATTCATTTCTACGTCGATATTGATTGGAGATTTCGATGGATTCTCGGGATTTGTTTCAAAACTTGTTAGGATAGACCGGCAAATTTCTCGTTTAAACATAGGAACAGCGGGGCTACAGACCATCGCACGCACAAGCGTGCCACTACCAAGGAGGCTCTCATGGGGAAAAACCCTATGGATGATCTACCAGCTAATTCTCAATCTGCCAGTGAGGATGGCATCCCGGCTCCAAGCGGAGCAGCCAATCTGATCGATACCGACTACGTCATCGGTCAAGACAATATCAAAGGTGAGTTTTCGTTCTCGCTCGATATCCACGGCAAAGTTTTCATCATCTCGGCAGCCACGATCGTGCTCTTCGTCATCTTGACGCTGGCACTGCAAAACGAAGTAGAGCCACTCTTCAGTTCGATCCGTAACTGGTTGACCAGCCATTTGGCCTGGTTCTTCATGAGCGTCGCCAACATCTTTGTAGTGCTGTGTCTGGCGTTGATCGTTTCGCCACTGGGAAAGGTTCGATTGGGCGGCCGCGATGCCAAGCCTGATCACACGTATCTTGGCTGGTTTTCAATGCTCTTCGCCGCCGGCATGGGCATCGGTCTGATGTTCTACGGCGTTGCCGAACCCATGTCGCACTACGCGGCCTCGATGGGGGGCGTCACACTCGACGCCAACGGGGTTCGTACTGACTGGGCGCCTCTGAGTGGCGCAGCAGGCGATATGAAAGGCTCAGCCGAACTGGCCATGGCCACGACGATCTTCCACTGGGGCCTGCACCCTTGGGCGATCTACGCGATTGTTGCTCTGTCGCTCGCGCTGTTCTCCTATAACAAAGGCTTGCCACTGTCGATTCGTTCGATCTTTTACCCATTGCTGGGTGAGCGGGTCTGGGGCTGGCCGGGGCATATCATCGATATCCTCGCGGTATTCGCAACACTGTTCGGGTTGGCGACGTCCCTGGGCATCGGCGCGGAACAGGCCGCAGCGGGGATCGAATATCTCTTTGGCATCAAGTCGACAAATCTCAGCAAAGTACTGCTGATCATCGGCATCACCATGGTCGCGTTGTGGTCGGTGCTTGCCGGCCTGGACAAGGGCGTCAAGGTGCTGTCCCAGATCAACATGGGCCTGGCCTTGCTTCTGCTCGGGTTCATCATTGTCGTGGGCCCTACCCTGGCCATCTTCACGGGTTTTTTCAAAAACCTGGTGAGTTATGCCGAGTATCTGCCCGCCCTTTCCAATCCTTTTGGACGAACCGACACTGAGTTCACCGAGGGCTGGACGGCGTTCTACTGGGCGTGGTGGATCAGTTGGTCGCCTTTTGTCGGGATGTTTATTGCCCGAGTGAGTCGCGGTCGTACCGTGCGAGAGTTCCTGGTCTCCGTTCTGCTGGTGCCTACTGTGGTTTCGGTACTGTGGATGACGACGTTCGGCGGAACGGCGATTGATCAAGCGACCGTTCAAGGCTTTGTGGGCGTTAAAGATGCCGTCCTGGAACTGAAGCTGTTCGCCATGCTGGGGCATTTGCCGCTCAAGGAAATCACCTCATTCCTGGGCATTATTCTTGTCATCGTGTTTTTCATCACGTCCTCGGACTCCGGCTCGCTGGTGATCGACACCATTACCGCGGGTGGCAAGGTCGACGCACCTGTTCCGCAGCGTGTTTTCTGGGCAGTGATCGAAGGTGTGATTGCTATCGCGCTGCTGCTCGGCGGTGGTTTGGTCGCACTACAGGCAATGGCGGTCTCCACCGGTCTGCCTTTCGCTATTGTGCTGATGGTGGGATGTGTCTCTCTGGTCAAAGGACTGCTGTCTGAACCCCGATCCTGATGCGTCATTGCTTTTAAATGGATAGGTGAGTTCGATTTACCTGCGAGACTGTGATTTCGTTATTCGATTACATGTCTCGCAGGGCTTTACTGGAGACCTGCATGCTACAAAACACGATTGACCTCTTTGTAAATTACAGTTTTCTGGGGATCGCTTTAGGGCATTGGCTACTGGCACTCCTCGCAACAATCCTCAGCTTCATTCTGGCCAGAACGGCCATTCGATTTGCCCTCAAGAAAATCCGAAAGAGATCCTCGCTACCCGACGCAGACTTCAGCCACATCGCGCTCGAAGTGCTTTCGGTTACCAGCAACACCCTTTTGTTTTTAGCCTCGGTCCTTATCGGCATCGGCTTTCTTGATTTGCCTGAGCGCTGGATGGGGCGTGTCAGCAGTCTGTGGTTCGTAGTAGCGGCCTTGCAAGCGGGCCTTTGGGCGAACCGTGCGATTGCATTGGCGCTAGCACGCTACTTTCGACGTCATGGCACTGCCGAGACATTCCAGGCCAGCGCCCTGGCGACGCTTAGCCTATGGGGTGCGAAAGTATTTCTGTGGGTCGTCGTGGTCATGGCAATGCTGTCAAACGTCGGGGTGAACATCACCGCCTTCGTTGCCAGCCTTGGCGTAGGCGGTATTGCGATTGCGTTAGCGGTGCAGAACATCCTTGGAGACGTATTCGCCTCCCTCTCCATCGCGGTCGACAAGCCTTTTGAAGTGGGCGATTTTATTGTCGTCGGCTCGCTGTCCGGTACGGTCGAACATGTCGGTCTGAAAACCACACGGATCCGCAGCCTCGGTGGCGAGCAGATCGTGATGGCGAATGCGCAAATGATCGGCAGCACCATACAAAACTATAAACGCCTGCAAGAGCGCCGCATTGTGTTTGAGGTCGGCCTGACCTACGACTGCTCTGCCCAACAGGTCAAGGAAGTACCGCAACGGATTGAGAAGATCATCAAAGGACAAAAGCTGGCGCGGTTCGACCGCTCGCACTTCCGCAGTTTCGGCGATAGCGCCCTGGAGTTCGAAACGGTGTATATCGTGCTCGATCCCAGCTACAACGTTTACATGGATGTTCAGCAAGCAATAAACCTGGGGATGATGGACGCTTTTGCCGAACTGGGCGTCAGTTTTGCGTTCCCTTCGCGCACTGTTTATGTCGCTTCATTACCGGATGCCAAGGCTCCCAAGACGGCCAACCTGGCCGCTGAACAGCACCGTTGATGCAGTGATCGAGCAAAAACCGGCCCGCCTCCCTGCTGCGGTCCAACTCTGCTGCGCGCAATTTTTGCCGTAGCGAACCCACAACCAACTGGATACAGACACGCCTGCATGGCTCAGCGCTCTGAGCTGCGCGTCATGACGTGCCTGCAATGGGTGAATCAATGCTTGAACATATCAAAACCGCTTGGCTATCAAACATCCGGGCGGATGTACTCGCGGGTCTCGTCGTTGCGTTAGCGCTCATTCCTGAAGCTATCGCCTTCTCCATCATTGCCGGAGTCGACCCCAAGGTTGGCCTCTACGCCTCTTTCTGTATCTGTACCGTCATCGCCTTTGTCGGCGGTCGCCCGGCGATGATCTCTGCGGCCACCGGCGCCATGGCATTGCTGATGGTGAACCTGGTCAAGGATCACGGTCTGCAATATTTGCTGGTTGCCACACTCCTCTGCGGCGTCTTGCAGGTCATTGCCGGTTACCTGCGACTAGGCGAGCTGATGCGCTTCGTTTCGCGCTCGGTCGTGACCGGATTCGTCAATGCACTGGCGATCCTCATTTTCATGGCGCAACTGCCGGAACTCACCGGCGTCACCTGGCCTGTTTATGCAATGACGGCCGCAGGTTTGGCGATCATTTACCTGTTCCCACTATTACCGGTCGTGGGTAAGGTGCTGCCCTCGCCTTTGGTGTGCATCCTGGTGCTTACCGCGATTTCCGTGTCGATGGGGCTCAATATCCACACGGTCGGTGATATGGGATCGCTGCCGGACAGCCTGCCGATCTTCATGTGGCCTGAGGTGCCGCTGAATCTGAACACCCTACTCATCGTGCTGCCTTATTCCGCCGCGCTGGCGGTGGTGGGCCTGCTGGAATCGATGATGACCGCCACGATCGTCGATGATCTGACCGATACGTCCAGCGACAAGAGCCGCGAATGCAAAGGCCAGGGCGTTGCCAATATCGTGAGCGGGCTGATTGGCGGTATGGCCGGTTGCGCGATGATCGGCCAGTCGATGATCAACGTGAAGTCGGGCGGCCGCACTCGCCTGTCGACGCTGAGCGCGGGCGTGTTGTTGCTGATCATGATGATCTTCCTCGGGGACTGGCTGGCGCGCATACCGATGGCCGCACTGGTGGCGGTGATGATCATGGTATCGATCAGCACGTTCAGTTGGGGCTCGATTCGCAACCTCAAGCAATACCCGTTGTCCACGAACGTTGTAATGGTCGTGACCGTGATTGTCGTCGTTGCCACCCACAACCTGGCGTTTGGTGTGATCGCCGGGACATTGCTGGCCGCCATGTTCTTCGCCAACAAGATTGCCCACTACCTGGACATCACCTCCAGCCGTGATCCCGAGCATCGCCACCGTACGTACTATGTGACCGGGCAAGTTTTCTTCGGCTCGGCAGATCGCTTTGCCAGCGCGTTCGACCTCAATGAACAGCTCGAAACGCTCACCATCGATCTGCGCGAAGCGCATTTGTGGGACATCACCGCCGTCGCGGCCTTGGACAAAGTGGTGCTCAAGCTTCGTCGTGAAGGCATTCAGGTCGATGTGATTGGCATGAACCGGGCAACAGCCACGCTCGTGGATCGATTCGGCGTGCACGACAAGCCCGATGGCATTGACACGCTGATAGGCCATTAATCGACAGGCCCTGCCCCTTCTGCGCTTGCGCAACTTGACGGGTGCAGGGTGATCGATGGCCCCTGAGTTCGACAGCTCAGTGATTGAGAGGCGACCTCAATTCCACAGTGCCTCAATCGGCGTCGACGGTGAATAGTGGTTGGCGATCTGTGCCTGTAACAGTTCGGCAGCCGCCAGGGCATCGGTCAAGGCATGATGCGCGTGGTAAGCCGGCAGGTTGTAGCGCGCGCGACTGTCGGCCAGCCTTATTGAAAGCCTGGGCCGGCGCAGCAGTCGGTCGAGCCAGGTTCGCTTTTGTCGATGCATGCGTGCTTCCAGTTGCATTGTGTCGATAACCGGAAATTGCACGCCCTCCCCCAACAGAAGGCGAAGCGCCTGATCGAGGAAGCCCCGCTCTATGTTTCGGTAATGCACGACCATGACTTTACCGGCCATGGCTTCCAGCAGCTCCCCGACTATCTCGGAAAGCCGCGGGGCGTCCAGAATGTCGGCGTGGGTGATGTGGTGGAACGTGACCGATTGGTCATTGAGCTCGGACGGCGGTTGTATGACCCAATACAAGGCCTGACCACAATGTATCCGCTGCAGCGTGAACGGGATCAGGCCAATGCTGACAATGCTGTGGGCTTGGGCATCAAGACCGGTCGTTTCAATGTCCATCGCCAGCAGTTGCACCTGCTCTATTGAGGTCTGTGGCGGCACAGACCCGGCCTGATAAAACTTCTTCAGATGGGGATGGCTCACTGCCTCTGCCAATACCTGAAACCTTGCAGCCCAGTCTATTTTCTCGAACTGTCGATCGACCTTCACAGCGCTCATTACGATTGACGCCCCTTGAGTGGGTAGCGGAATCGCAAGAAATTCTGCGCGTTGCTCAAGACCTGAAACGCATCCTTGAGGTTATGCCGTTCGCTGGTGGAAAACCGCTCCGGCTCGATGTAGTTGTCGGGTAGGGTTCCTTGCTCCAGCGCATCAGCCTGGTGCCGGATCCGGACCATGGACAGGAACTCCAGAGCGTAACGCAGGTGCATCAATGCGTCCGGTGGCATGAGCTGGGTATTGCTGATGGCATCAAGGCGATCAAAGGAGTTTTGCGCCGTGCTTGCGCAAGCAAGGGCGTGGATGCGAATAAGGTCAGTCAGCGGCGCAGTGCCTCGGCCCTTGAGGTTGATGATGCCTTTCTGCCGGCCGTCTGTTTCCACCACGAACGTGCGGAAAAAGCCCAGCGGCGGCGTCCGATTAAGTGCGATCCGGGCCAGGGCATGGAGAAACCCTGGGTTGGTACTGGATTTACTGGCGCACAAATTCTTGAGCTCCTGCACTAACTCCAGTTGACCGTAGACCCCGTCCAGATCGAAAAAAATACAGCTGTTAAGCAAGGTGGCCGGATTGGGCTTTTCGATCCATTGCTCAAAGTACGCGCGCCAGACGCGTAACGGTTGCCGCCATTGATCGTTGGTGGCCATGATTCCACCCTTGCAGTAGCTATAACCGCAGGCGGCCAGGCCATCGCTGACAAATGTGGCCAGGCGCTTGAAGTATTCATCATGCTGAACGGGGTCGAATCGATCATCGAGTACTAGGGCATTGTCCTGGTCGGTCACCAGCAACTGCTCGTCTCGGGCCATCGAACCCAGCGCCATGAAGCAATACGGCACGGGGGGTGGCCCTAGCTGTTTTTCCGCCAACTCGATCAAACGCTGAGTGAAGGCACGGCCAACACCTGCAATCGCGCTGCCAATCATGTGCGCTGTAGCGCCGTCACGCACCATGCGGATGTAGGTCGCGCGCAGATCACGCAACAGTGACCGCAGGCCCTCGACTGAGGTTTGATTGGAGATCCGGTTGACCAGGTACAAGCTGCTTTGGGATTCGTACCGGATGATGTCCGACAGGTTGATCAGACCCAAGGTCTTGCCTTTAGAGGCGACCGGAAGGTGATGGATATTGCGTCGCAACATGACCAGCATGGCCTCGAATACCGAGTCATCTGCCTGAATTGCCGCCGGATCGGTCGACATGATTTCGCTGATGCAGGTAGCGCTGTCACTTCGTCCCTCTGCCACCACCCGAGTGCGCAGATCGCGGTCGGTGACAATGCCGACCATTTGCGCTTGCGGCCCCTCAGGCCCCATGACCACGACGCAAGAAACGCTTTGCTCGGTCATCACTTTCGCGGCTTCATGAACTGAAGTGTCGCTGCTCACCCACACCAGTTCACGCGATATCAAGGCGCGGCATTTCAACTGGATGAGCTCACTCGCGCGGCCCTGTGCCTCGACGGCGGTCTGTAGCCTTGAGTGACCTTCAGCCTCGACGAAGTCAGCGAACGCGTCATGCTGCGCGCACAAGTCTGCAAACATATCGGCGGGAATAAAGTAGATCAGGCTGTCTTCCAGAGCTCTTGCGGGAAAACGAACTTTGTTGCTGCGTAATAAACCCGCCTGCCCGAAGATATCGCCCTCGACGAGGCGGTTATAGAGATCGCCGTTGCGCCGATAAATCTCCACGGCGCCGCTGCGCACGTAGTGCAAATCCTGAATGACGGCGCCGGCCACAAGAATTTCGCTGCCGGCCTTGAAATAGCTGACGTCGATACGCCGGGCGATTGCGTCCAGCGACTCCTGAGGCAACTGATCAAAGGGAGGGAAACGATGAAGGTGGTCGCGAATCTCCTGTAACTCGATTTGCATGGAACCTCGGAGATGATCAAGAAAAAGATGACTGAGCCTGGCACCTGCCTATGGGATCTGGCGCGCTGAAGACAGCGCTTACCAGACCATATCCAGTCACGTTGTTCAACCTTTGGCAGTGATCAAGTCACTCCCCACCAGCGTGTTCCATGAAGGTGGCGGTCAATATCTCCAGAACACCGGTGTTATGAGCACCAACACCGTCAGGATTTCCAGCCGTCCGAGGAGCATTCCGATGGTCAATAGCCATTTGGCAGCGTCAGGCAATGATTCGAAATTACCGGCCGGCCCAATGATCGTGCCAAGCCCGGGCCCGACGTTACACACTGCCGTCGCGGCGCCGCTCAGGGCTGTTGTCCAGTCAAGCCCGATAAGGGCCAGGCCCAAAGCGATGGCGGCAATGGTAATGGTGAAAAAAAACGAGAAGGTCAAAAGCGAGCGCAAGATCTCCTCATCGATGGGGTGACCGTTGTACTTCTTTTGAATCACCGCACGAGGGTGAATCAGTTGTTTCAAGCTGCTGACCAGCAACGTGGCAGCCACTTGAAAACGGAAAATCTTGAGCCCGCCAGCCGTGGAACCTGAACATCCGCCGACGAAGGTCAGGTAGAAAAAGAGCAGCACGGCGAAGCTGCCCCATAGGGTGTAATCACCCAATGCAACACCCGTGGTGGTGACGACCGACGTCACATTGACAGCCACGATACGCAGCGCATCCCACCATCCGTATTCGCTGTTAAAGCACAGCCAGGTCCCCACCGCCAGCCAGGTAACGATCAAGAATCCGATAAAACCGCGTACCTGATGATCCTTGAGCAGCGCACGTCGATGACCACGCAATGTCGCGACATACAAGGTAAAGGGCAGGCTGCCCAGAATCATGATTACCACCGCCACCCAGTGAATCGCGGGCTGCGTCCAGTGCCCAAGTGAGGCGTCCGAGGTTGAGAATCCCCCGGTGGAGATCATCGACATGGCGTGGTTGATCGCTTCAAACGGCGTCATCCCGGCGATCCAGAGTGCAAGTGCGCCGGCCCCGGTAAGCCCCAGATAAAGGAAAAGGATGTACTTGGCAGCCACATGAGAGCGCGGGGTAACCTTTTCCGACCAATCCGAGGATTCTGTCTGGAAAAGACGCATGCCCCCCACTCGCAGCAGCGGAAGGATCGCCACGGCCATACCGATAAAGCCGATGCCGCCCAGCCACTGCAGCATCGAGCGCCAGATCAGCAACCCGGGAGAGGCCGTGTCCAACCCACTCAGAACGGTTGAACCGGTGGTTGTGATACCGGACATGGTTTCAAAAAAAGCGTCGGTGTAACTGATGTGGCTGATAAAGACCATTGGCAACGCGGCGAAGGTACACACCACCACCCAACTGCCGGTCGTGAGCAAGTACATATCCCGGGGACGAAGTTGTGCCGTCTCCGGGCGCCCACGCACGATCAGCAAAAGACCGCAGATAAAGGTAATCAGACTGGACCAGAGAAAGGCTGACAGATCGTCGCTGCGGTCATAGAGCACTAACGTAAGCATGGGGATGGCCATACTGACAGCCAGCGTGATAAGGAAAATACCCAAGATGAAGCCAATAAGTCGTATTGCCGCTATGGACATAGAACTAACCTGAAAAATGAGTGCCGCGCGGTATTGGAGGCTCAGCCTCCAGGACCCGCCATTTTAAGTGCGATCAGCAGGATCACAATGCGTTGGCGTGATTCTCGCCGATTAAGGGGGGCGTCCACCTCAAAACTTTGTTATCTCCCCGGTTTTATCCCAAAATTGCGCACAGGGCGCCTGCTGGATGAACCATTCGTACCCATGGGAACTCAATCATGGGGAGTGATCTTCCAGCCTTTGCTGACCGGAACCTGAAGACTGATCACACCACTATTCAAAGGTATGAAAAATGATCGCTCGCTGGCGCTGGCTGTTACAACAACTGACCAAACGGCTGTGGTTCAGAGCTAGCCTGTTTTCCTTACTGGGCGTGGCGACGGCGTTACTCGCCGTTGTGTTCAAGGACTACATTCCCGCTTCACTGCCTGCACGTATTGGCGCCGACGCCGTCGACAAGATTCTGGGCATCATCGCCTCAAGCATGCTGGCAGTGACCACCTTTTCCCTAAGCACGATGGTCACCGCCTACGGTGCGGCCAGCAGCGGCGTCACACCCCGCGCCACGACGCTGGTGATGGAAGACACCACAACACAAAATGCCCTCGCGACCTTCATCGGCTCATTTCTGTTCAGCCTCGTAGGGATCATCGCCTTGAGTACAGGGGCTTACGGCAGGCAAGGAAGGGTCTTGCTATTTGCAGTGACGATTGCCGTCGTGATTCTGATTGTCTACACCCTGCTGCGCTGGATCGATCATCTTTCCAAGCTTGGGCGGGTGGGCGAAACCATCGATCGTGTCGAACAGGCGACTATCGACGCAATAGACAATCGCGTGCAATGGCCTCACTTGGGCGGAGCGCCCTACCCTGACGTATCGAGCATTCCCTCCAGTGCCTATGCGCTGCAAAGTCAGCAAACCGGGTATGTGCAGCACATCGATGTGAACGCGTTGGGCGCCGTCGCCAAGGCTTGCGAGATACAGCTTTTTCTGGAGGTGCTTCCGGGGAGTTTCGTTCACCTGGGCATGCCGCTGGCCCGGATCGTGAGTTTGAACACTGAGCGCGTCGATGAGCAGCATGCTAGTAACGAGAAGATCCTCGCGGCCCTTACCATAGGCGTGCGGCGCACCTTTGAACACGACCCACGGTTTGGGCTGTCGGTGCTGTCAGAGATTGCCTCACGGGCCCTGTCGCCAGCGGTCAACGATCCCGGGACTGCGATTGACGTGATTGGCCGCGGACTCAGAAGCCTCACCTGCTGGGGCACACCACAAGACCCCGTCGCCAAGGTCCATTCAGATTGCGACCAGGTTTACCTGCGTGGTCTGGTGGTCGACGATCTGTTCGATGATTTTTTCGCGCCGATTGCCCGGGACGGGGCGGCCCTGCTCGAAGTCGATCTTCGGATGATGAAGACCCTTGTCAGCCTCGCGCAGATCAACCCGGTGTTATTCAAAAGCGCCTGTACCCGGCACGCGATCCTTTTACTCCAGCGTGCAGACCATGCACTCACACTGAAAGAGGACAAAGAACGGCTGCGAGCATCGGCCGGGGAGCTTTTGCACGAGAACGCTCCTGACTACTGATTGGCTTTGTCGATCGGCGGCTTTACCGTTGATGACTGCAGAAACCCCCGTGCCAACTGCTGATACAACTCGGGCCCCATCCGTGTACTGACCGCTTTGGCAATCAGCGCGACCGCCATGAGACTGATCACCATCCCATGGCTGTCGATCATCTCCATAACGATGATGGCGGACGTGATGGGTGATTGCGTGACCGCCGCCAGGAAACCGACCATACACAGCGCAATGATCGGCTGCGCAGCCAAGTGGAAGAGTTCGGCAGCATTGGCCCCCACCGCTGCCCCTACCGCCAGGGATGGAGCAAAGATACCGCCCGGGATCCCGGAAAAATATGTCACCACGGTCGCAAGAAAACGCGTGATCGGCGCGTGCCATGGCAGGCCGACATCCGACGCAATGATCTGCGACGTCACCCCGTAACCACTGCCAAATGACATCCCGCCGCTGAGCCAGCCCAGTATTGCCACGATCAATCCACACGCACCGGCGAACCAGACCGGATGCATACGGCGCCACTCCCAGACCACAAATCGATGATGCCGTTGCGGCCACAAGAGCATCCGGCTGAACAGTCCACCCAGAAGACCGCAGCCGATTCCGCTCGCCAGCACCGGCACCACAATATCGAGATTGATGCCCTGCACGTCGAAATGGCCGAAGTAGTTGTAATTGCCCTGCAAGGCGATAGCGACCATCCCTGACAGGATGATCGTGCTGAGCAATACCCCGCTGGTACGGGTTTCCAGCTTGCGCCCCAACTCCTCCACCGCAAAGGCGACACCGGCCAGAGGCGTATTGAACGCGGCCGCGATGCCTGCTGCGCCACCGGCCAGGATGAGATCCTCGGGGCGGATGATTCGTGCATTGGGCAGGTAACGGTGAAAGAAGTGCATGATCGAGGCGGCAACCTGAACCGAAGGCCCCTCGCGCCCGGCAGAAAAACCACCGGTCAGTGCCAGGGTGCCGAGGCCTATCTTGGCGAACGCAATACGCAGCGATACCAGCTTGCCAAGGGGTTTGCCTTGATGAGCAAGACGTGTGGCCGCGATGACCTGGGGAATGCCGCTGCCTTGGGCGCCTTCAAAGAACCGCGTGGTCATCCATACCACGAGCATGCCGACCAGAGGCGTGTAAATGAACGGCAGCCAAGGTCGTTCGGCGGTCTGTTGGGCAAATTGCGTCAATGCCAGGTCGGCCAGCCGAGCGAACATCACCACCAGCAGGCCCGCGAGGGTGGCGGCAGCCCAGAGCGTCACTCGAGTGCGCCAACGGATCGAGGTAAAACGACGTCGTATCAGCAATAGCGGTTTGATCACCCGAGCGGATTCCCGTGGAAGTTCAAGAATGTGAAGCCACCAAGATTAACCGGTTAGGGGGTGACCTCCAACCGCGGCGGCCCTGATCCATCAAAAAACCGCCGAACACGGCTAAGTCACGCCTCTCGCTCGTCAGGCGATTGCGATATTGGCGATCAGTTGCCACTTCTGCGGCGCGATCAACTACAGTTGAGTCACTCTGCATAAAGCCATAACAAGACGGAGAGTTTCCCATGCCAGTAAAAAACCGCCTCACCCTCCTGGTCGCCGCTGCAACCTTGGCAGTCACCACCGCGACGCAAGCTGCGCCGGTGTTCATCAACATACTGACGGGGGGAACCAGCGGGGTGTATTACCCGATTGGTGTCGGTCTGTCGCAGATCTACAGTGACGGCATTCCAGACGTAAAGACGTCGGTGCAGGCCACCAAGGCGTCAGTGGAGAACTTGAACTTGCTGCAGGCCGGTCGAGGCGAATTGGCCTTGGCACTGGGTGACTCCGTGGCCGATGCAAAAAACGGCGTTGAAGATGCAGGCTTCAAAGCGCCGCTGAGCAAATTGCGCGCAATTGCGGGGGCATACCCCAACTACATTCAAATCGTGGCCAGCAAAGAGTCCGGAATCAAGACGCTTGCAGACCTCAAAGGCAAGTCCATCTCGGTCGGAGCGCCGAAGTCGGGCACCGAACTCAACGCCCGAGCGATCTTCAAGGCGGCGGGTTTGACCTACGAAGACATGGGCAAGGTGCAATACCTGCCTTTTGCCGAATCGGTCGAACTGATCAAGAACCGGCAACTGGACGCCACGTTGCAGTCCTCCGGTTTGGGCATGGCGGCCATTCGCGACCTGTCCTCGGTAATGCCATTGAACTATGTTGCGATCCCTACTGACGTCGTCGCCAAAATCGGCAATCCGGCGTATCAGAGTGCAATGATCCCGGCCAATACCTATGACGGGCAGCCTGAGGCGGTGCCCACTGTTGCGATCACCAATATCCTCGTCACCCGCGCGGACGTACCCGACGAACTGGCCTATCAGATGACAAAGTTGCTGTTCGAAAACCTCACCCGTCTGGGTAACTCTCATTCGGCGGCCAAGGACATCACGCTTGAAAGCGCCGCCAAGAACCTGCCCATTGCCCTGCATCCAGGCGCCGAGCGCTACTACAAGGAAAAAGGCGCGCTGTAACGGCTTAGAGGCGCAGCGCCCGCCAATTGTCGCTGCGCCCATTGTTCGCCCTTGTTCAATGCAGTCATGAGGCAGGCAACTAATGAGTGATGATCATCACGGCATCTCTGCGAATCCGCGAGAGTGGCCGAAAACCCTGTTTTACGTAGCCTTGTTGTTCTCGATTTTTCAGATCGTCACCGCCGCATTCGCACCGATCTCAAGCCAGGTCTTGCGTGCCGTACACGTAGGTTTCCTGCTATGGGTGGTTTTTCTGAGCTACCCCGCTTATGGCAAGGACCGTCCCTGGCAGCCGCTGGCCTGGATACTCAGCCTGGCCGCCATTGCTACCGCCGTCTATCAGTGGGTGTTTGAGGCTGACCTGATTCAGCGCTCCGGAGACCTGACGTTCACTGACACGGTGACGGGCATTGTGTTGATCGTGCTGGTGTTCGAAGCCGCACGGCGAGTGATGGGGATTGCCCTACCGGTCATTTGCGGTCTGTTCCTGGCCTACGGTCTGTTCGGCGAGTATCTACCGGGAGAGTTGGCGCATCGCGGCTACGGCTTCGATCAGATCATCAACCAGCTCTCTTTTGGCACCGAAGGGCTTTACGGCACTCCGACCTATGTTTCGGCAACCTACATCTTTCTGTTCATCCTGTTCGGCGCGTTCCTTGAACAGGCGGGCATGATCAAACTGTTCACCGATTTCGCCATGGGCCTGTTCGGCCACAAGGTGGGTGGCCCGGCCAAGGTTGCGGTCGCGTCGTCCGCGCTGATGGGCACCATTACGGGCTCAGGCATTGCCAACGTCGTGACCACCGGGCAATTCACCATTCCGTTGATGAAACGCTTTGGATACCGGCCCGCGTTTGCCGCCGGCGTTGAAGCGACCTCCAGTATGGGAAGCCAACTGATGCCGCCGGTGATGGGCGCTGTCGCCTTCATCATGGCCGAAACCATCAACGTGCCGTTCGTGGAGATTGCCAAGGCGGCGTTGATTCCCGCTACCCTCTACTTCGGCTCGGTGTTCTGGATGGTTCATCTGGAGGCCAAACGCTCCAGTCTCATGGGCCTGCCCAAGGATCAATGTCCCAGCGCACTGGGCGCCGTCAAGGAGAACTGGTACCTGCTGATCCCGCTGCTGGTTCTGGTCTATCTGCTGTTTTCCGGGCGCACGCCGTTGTTCTCCGGCATGGTCGGACTGGCCCTGACCGCCATCGTGATTCTCGGCTCGGCCATCATTCTCAGGGTGCAGAGTTTCGGCCTGCGCTGCGCCTTCTGGATCGCGCTCGGAATTCTGTGCACCGGTTTCTTCCAGTTGGGTATCGGTGTGATCTTTGCGGTCGTTGCGGTGCTGGTGTTGATTTGTGCGTTCATCAAAGGGGGGCACGACACACTGACCATCTGCCTGCACGCGCTGGTCGAAGGGGCGCGCCATGCCGTTCCGGTGGGCATTGCCTGCGCACTGGTGGGCATCATTATCGGCGTGGTGTCACTGACCGGTGTGGCGTCAACGTTTGCAGGCTACATATTGGCCATTGGCCGAGACAACCTGCTGCTGTCGCTGATACTGACAATGATCACCTGCCTGGTGCTGGGCATGGGCATTCCGACCATTCCCAACTACATCATCACCAGCTCGATCGCGGCCCCTGCCCTGTTGGAATTGGGTGTGCCGCTGATCGTGTCGCATATGTTCGTGTTCTATTTCGGCATCCTTGCCGACCTGACACCCCCTGTCGCCCTTGCCTGCTTTGCTGCGGCACCGATTGCCAAAGAGTCCGGTTTCAAGATCAGCCTCTGGGCGGTGCGAATCGCCTTGGCGGGATTTGTCATTCCATTCATGGCGGTCTACAACCCGGCGCTCATGCTGCAAGGCGATAATTTGTGGATGACCGCCTACATGATGGTCAAGTCAGTATTGGCGGTCGGACTCTGGGGAATGGCCTCCACCGGTTATCTACAACGAAAAATGCCCGCATGGGAGCGCTTATTGTGCGTAGCGGCTGGAGGCTTGCTGGTGGTGGCATTACCGTTAACCGATGAACTGGGCTTCGCCCTTGGGGCCGCCGTGATCCTTCAGCACATCTGGCGTTCCCGGCAGGCCAGGATAGCCAGCGCATGATCGGTTTGTGTCTGGGCCTCACAGGGGCGGTGTGGGCTCAGCTATCGATCTCGCACTTCACGCTGGCGTGGAATCACACCATCGAAAAGATTCGCTGGGAGGAAGATTACCGCGTCACCGCCCAAGGCCTTGTGCTGGAAGAGGCTCGGGTGCGCGGTAACGGCGCGGGCATGGAAATTCCCGAGGGTGCCCGACTGGACAATGGCAGTTGGCACTACCGCCGCACACTGGCGCCTATGCAGCCACTGAGTCTGGGGCGCACCCCCGAGGCTGGCGACTACCAGTTGTGCTTCAAAGGCCAGTGCCAGCCGATGAGCCAATGGGTTGGCGCGCCGACCTATAGCCAGCCTTCCATTGAGATGTGGGCCTGTGAGGCGGGCTGAATGAATTCCAGTTCCTGCTGACAGTCCGGCAGAAGCGACGGGCCTATCAGCGCGCGAGCGCTCCCGTTCAGGGCCTCAACGGGCCGCCGCCATCAGCGCTTTTTTCAAGGGACACTTGAGTGCCCGCATGGCCGGCGATCATTTCTTCGATCTGGTCGAGCGAACCGATCACGGCGCGATGCCCCGTGGCGAGTACAAAGCTTCGCGCCGCTTCGACCTTCGGCCCCATCGAACCCTCAGGGAACGGGTACTGGGCGAGTTCCTGCGGCGTGACGTTGCCGAGCGCGCGCTGCGTGGGCAAACCCCAGTCGAGATAGACCGCCGACACGTCAGTGGCGATGACCAGCAAGTCGGCTTCAAGGTCGCGGGCGAGCAGGCTGGTGCACTGATCCTTGTCGATCACCGCTGACACACCGTGCAGTTTCTTGTCGCCCTTCTCCCCCGTGGCCGCCACCGGAATGCCGCCACCTCCGGCGGCAATGACCAGTGCGCCATGTTCCAGCAGCCAGCGGATCGATTGCAGCCCTAGCACTCGCAATGGCGCCGGTGATGCAACGACGCGCCGAAACGCGTCACCGTCCTTGGCCATGACCCAGCCCTTTTGCGAGGCGATACGCGCAGACTCGGCCTGGTTATACATCGGTCCGATCGGCTTGCTGGGATGGCTGAACGCCGGATCGTGCGGATCGACCTCTACGCGTGTGATCAGTGTGGTTACCGTGCGCGTTTGCGGCAGCAGGTTGGCCAGTTCCTGCTCCAGCAGATAGCCCAGCATGCCGTCGGTCTGCGCGCCCAACACATCCAGCGGATAGGCTTGCACTTTTTCATAGGCCGCCGCCTGAAGCGCCAGCAACCCCACCTGAGGTCCATTGCCATGCGTCAGCACCAGATCGTGATGGGCGGCCACGCGCGCCAGTTGTATGGCCGCACCGCGAATGTTCTTCAGCTGATTTTCTGCCGTCGGCGGTTGGTCGCGCCGCAACAGTGCATTTCCGCCCAACGCGACCACGACTTTCATGATTCGGTTTCCTGTTCACAGTTATCTGTTCAGTGCTGAGGGCTGGCATCTGCGCTCGGCAGCAAGGCGTCGAAGCCGGAAATCACGTCGAACAACTCTTCGTCGATGCCGGCCTGGCGTAATCGGTGGTAGTTGGCGTTCAGCGCTTGCAGAAGTTCGCCGATGTTGCGATCGGCGCGCTGCATGGCGGCGAGACGACTGGCGTTCTCGCTGGCCAACGACTCGGCGCTGGCTCGAAACAAAGACACGAACAGGTGCTCGCGAATGAACGCGCGCAGCGTCTGCGCACTGGCGCTCAGCACTTCGGGCCGTTGCGCCGTGGGCCAAGGCTGGTGTGCCAAATCGCGCTCCCAATGTCCGTCCAGGGGCAGCAATCGCTGGCTCACGGGCGTGTAGCCAGCGCCATTGGGTCGGTTATAGAAAAGAATCAGCGTGGTGTTCTGCGGTTCAACTTCGCCGCCGGCCATGGGGATTTTTTCCAGAATCTGGCCGACCAGTCGCGTGATTTGCTCGACCGATCCCGGAACGACAAAGGCGCCTTCGAGTTCTCGGCCCGCATCAAGCAATCGCTCATGCACGCGTTCGCCCACGGCCCAGAGCTTTGTCGCAGGGGATGCCGACTGGCCCAAGGCATAGTCGACCACCACCTCGTTGAACCGCCCCACCAATCCCTGATCCGACCCGAATACCAACGCGTGCACCACGTTGCATTCGGTGCGCGCTGCCGATAACCGTGGAGGCGGACCATTGGAATCGACCGAACGCAAACACACACCCAATCCCAGTTCGACCGTGTGCGCGTAATCGGCCAAGGCCGCCACTGAGCGCTCGTACTGACCGATCGCCGAGGCTGCCGACGCTTTCATGACACGGACCACGGACTTCAGGTCCCCTGCGCTGCTGATCTGGCGGCGCAGTGCGGTGATGGTGGCGGCCATCAGGCTTGGCCGGTGTCGGTCACGGCACCGTCCTTGGGCGAAACCGTGTTTGCCTGCGCTGGCGCCAGGAACGCGGCAATGGCCTGACGCGCAACCTCGGTGACCTGCTCGCGATCGGCGTCGGTCAGTTTACCGGCGGCTATCAGTCGTTGGCTCACGTCTTCGGGCAGCCCATCAGCGGCTTTCTCCACGGCTTGCTGCGCGGCAAGCATGCTGTCGAGGGGCACCGGGTCGAACAGCGCGGCATTTAACGCCAGCAAAATGGCGATCTGTGCAGGCACCGTCACCGGCGAGAATTCGGCCTGAGCCAGACAGGCGCGGATACGCTTGCCGTGGACGATGGACTGTCGCGTGTCGTCGTCCAGTCGGGCGCCGAAGCGCGCAAAGGTTTCCAATTCTTCGAACTGCGCGTAGGCAAGCTTGAGGTCGCCCGCCACCGCACGATACGCCGCGCGCTGCGCCTTGCCGCCCACCCGCGAGACAGACTGCCCAACATCAATGGCTGGCAGCACGCCCAGTTCGAACAGCGATGGCGACAGCACAATCTGCCCGTCGGTGATGGAAATCAGATTGGTCGGGATGTAAGCCGAAATATTCTGTGCCTCGGTTTCGATAATGGGCAGCGCGGTCATCGAACCGCCTCCGCGCTCCTCATTGAGGTGCGTGGCGCGTTCCAGCATGCGCGAATGGATGTAGAAAATATCCCCCGGAAACGCCTCGCGGCCCGGAGGGCGACGCAGCAGCAGCGACAGCTCGCGATAGGCGCGGGCATGGTGGGTGAGGTCATCGTAGACAATCAGCACGTCACGACCGGACTCCATGAAATACTCGGCGATGCTGGTGGCCGCGTAAGGCGCAATGTAGGCCAGCCCCGGCGCCTCGTTACCTTCGGCCACCACGACAACGGTGTAGGCCAATGCGCCTTTCTCGCGCAGGTTGGCCACCGCTTTGGCCACTGCCGACGCGCGCTGGCCGATGGCGCAATACACGCACACAACGTCTTTGTCTCGCTGGTTGAAAATAGTGTCGATGGCAATCGCTGTCTTGCCGGTCTGGCGGTCGCCCAAAATCAATTCGCGCTGGCCACGCCCGATGGGGATCAGCGCATCAATGACCTTCAATCCGGTTTGCAGCGGCTCGGTCACGGGCGCGCGGTCCATAATCGGCGCCGCCGGCCGCTCGATAGGCAGACGTTCTTCAGTCGCCAACGGCGCACCACCATCCAGCGGCCGGCCCAAGGGATCAATCACTCGGCCCAACAACGCCTCGCCCACCGCCACGTCCATCACGCGGCCGGTGCGGTGGACTTCCTGACCCGCCCGCAGATGAGCGTAGTCACCCAGCAGCACCACATCGACACCCTCTTCGTCCAGATTGAAGGCGATGCCCGACAAGCCACCGGGAAAAGACACCAGTTCCTCAAAGCCCAGGTGCAGCAAGCCTTGGACGCGGGCAATGCCGGTTGAAACGCTGACCACCGTGCCCACTTCGTGCAAAACCAATTGCGCAGTGAACGCCTGGAGCCCTTGGGTGATGCTGGCGAACGCGTCTTCAAGGACGCTTTGCAGCGTCACGTCCAACGACGCTGGCAAGGTCACGCGTGCTCCATTGTCGGCTGTGGTTTTTTCGTGGTTACTGCCAAGGCGTCAAGGTACTCGGCAATGCTCCAGGCCAGTTTCACGCCCTTCACACTCAGTTCAATACCGGTGACCAGGTCAGGGTCCGACTCGAACGTCAGCGTGATCGGCTGGCCGAGCAACGCGTCGAGCGCGGCCTGAATCGAGGCACGTTGTGCGTCCGGTAATTCGAAGGCGCTGCGCAACCGCGCCGATTCGCCTTGGCTCGTCGCCTTGAGTGCAGCGATCAATGCGTCCAGCGTGGTGCCCTCAAGAGCCTGCAAGCGTTGGATGAACACCTCGCAAGCACGCTGTTCCAGGCTGACTGATGCGAGGTCGCCCAGCACCCGGCGTGAGATGTCGTAAACCTGCCGTTGTGTGCGGCGCACGATCTCGGCGTGCAGGTGCTGCCTCTCAGTCGCCAGAGCCTTTGCTCGCGCCACACTGGCAGCCTCGGCGGCTTGGCGTGCCTCGGCCAACAAGTGCAGACGCTGCGCGTTGGCCTCCTCGGTGGCTTTGCTCAGCAAAGTGTCTCGCTGTTCGTCGAAAGCCTGATTCTTGTGCTCAAACTCATCTTGCTGCTGATGGGCCTTGGCTTTGGTGTCGGCGGCGTCCTTGAGTTCGGCGGCAATCTTCGCCTCCCGCGACGCGATGGCGTCCAGCACCGGTTGGTACAGAAAACGCTTCATCAGCCACACCAGAATGAGGAAGTTCAGCACCTGCGCGCCGACGGTGAACCAGTCGATAAGCACGGTCTATTTTCCTGCCGCTTGGGCCGCCGCCGTGACGGCGGCATTCCAGAACGGATTAGCGAAGATCAGGATCATCGACACAACAAAGCAGTAGATGGCCGTTGACTCGATCATCGCCAGCCCCACGAACAGCGTACGGGTGATGGTGGCCGACGCGTCGGGCTGTTGGGCCAACGAGCTGAGCGCCGTGGCAACCGCCCTGCCCTCCGCCAGTGCGGGCGCCATTGTGCCGAAGCCGGTCGTCAGGCCTGCCATGACGATGGAGGCGACGGCGATCAAGGTGAGAGAGTCCATAAGCGTGCCTCTGTGTGAGTTGACAGGAAATCGCGCGGCGGCTCAGGTGTCCGGCGTCGATGAAGGGGGGGTGGCCGCTGGGCTGCGGCGGGTGGCGGCGGCGATGTAAACCGCCGCCAAAATGGTAAAGATGTAGGCCTGCACCATGCCGGTGAGCAGGCCCAGAACCGTCATCACGATCGGGAAGACAAACGGCGTGATGGATAGGAGGATGGCGATGATCATCGCACCGCTCATCATGTTGCCAAACAGGCGCACAGCCAGCGCCAGCGTGCGCGACGCTTCACTGATGAGGTTGAAGGGCAGCATGATCGGCGTCGGCTGCATGTACGACTTCAGGTAGCCGGCCAGCCCCTGGCCCCAGATACCGAACAGCGGAACCGCCACCAGCACGCACAGGGCCAGCGCTACCGTCGTCGACAGCGATGCGGTGGGCGGTTCGTAGCCGGGGATCACGGTGGCTAATGCCGCCGCCGCAATGAACAGGAACAACGTACCGAGAAAACTCAGGTAGCGCTGAGGTTGCTGCAGGCCGACATCCTTGATCTGCCCGCTGATGGCGGTGACCACAATCTCCAGCAGGTTTTGCCAGCGTGAGCGTTGGTGACCGGTGGCAAGACGTCGCGTAATCAGCGCGGCACCCAACACCAGCACGATCATCAGTGCCCAAGTGAAGACAATGGTCGCGTTGAGCTTGAAGAAACCGTATTGCCAAAAGATCCAGGCATCGGGGGTCAGGCGCATGGTGGCGGTCCGGAGGTTGGCGGCGCCATGGCGACCGCACTCGGTTGGGTGACACGCAAGACAATCACGCGAGCCATGACGAAACCCAACATGCACAGGCCCAGTCGCAGCGGTTGACCGGCACCGACCAGGTAAAAGCCAAATAGCACGGTAGCGGTTCGCAGCAACAGGCTGGCGAGAAACCAGCGTGCCGGTGTCGGCGATGACGCGCCCCGACGCACCGTCCACCACAGACCGCCGAAAAACACGCCGCCCAGCGCGGCACCCGCCAACAACGCCGCCAGCCAAACCAGCGCCCAAGTACCTTGATCAATCATCACCCTGCTCCTTCTCATCGGGTTCGTCATACATGGCCTGATCTTCCTTAGACACCCAGTGCCACGCATTCAGGCAACCGAGGGTGAGCCCCGCCACCAGCAGGGCCAACGTCCAGGAGTGGCCGCCGGGATGGTGCCGATCGATCCACAGTCCAAGGGCTGCGCCCAGTAACGTAGGGACCACCACCGACCAGCCAATCAAGCCCATCATGCCCAGGCCGAACCACACCACGGGTGTGCCCCTGCGGCGCGCTTTGAGTTTGCGGGCGGCCTTGGCGCCGACTTGTTCAGCCAGTGTCAGGCCGGCAGGCGTGCGCTTGGGATCCGGTTTCATGACGCATGATCGCGCAAGGAAACGAACCGGCGCATAAACCCGGTTTCCAGCCGTGTCATGGTCTGGCGCATGGCTTGCTCTTGCGCATCCAGGGCCAGGAATTGCTGTTCGATGGCGCCGCGCAGGTGGGCCAGATCATCGCCGCGAAGCGCCCGACGCACCGAGATCACGACATCCGGCCCGGTCTTGATCAGCACGCCCTCGTCCAGCGCCAGAAACACTTCGCCTTGCGCCTCGCTCTCGAAACTGAGGATGCCCGGCACAAGCGCCGCGACGCAGTCCAGACGCCTGGGCAGCAAGCCGAATGCCCCTTGTGCCGTCTCGGCAACGATGCTCGACACATTCGCTTCGACGGCAAACACTTCGAAGGGCAACAACACTTTAAGTGTCATCAGCAGCATGAGTGGGCTCCTTGGCAGCCTTACTGGCAGGCGGTTTAACCTTGGCTTTGGCTTCGTCGACCGCCCCGATCATGTACAGCGCGCTCTCGGGGAAATCCTTGAATTCGTCCGCCAGAATGCGCTCACAGCCATCCAGCGCATCCTCCAGACTGACGAGCTTGCCGCTCATGTTGGTGAACTGCTCGGTGGTGAAGAATGGCTGTGTGAGAAAACGCTCCAGACGCCGCGCACGGGCCACCACTTTGCGGTCGTCGGGCGACAATTGCTCCAGCCCGAGCATGGCGATGATGTCCTTGAGTTCGGCGTATTGGGCCAGCGTGCGGCGAATGGCCTGCGCCAGTTGGTAGTGGCGCTCGCCGACGATACCCGGCGTCAGCACTTTGGAGCTGGACTGCAGCGGGTCGATGGCTGGAAACAGCCCTTCGCTGGCGCGTTTGCGTGACAGCACGATCGACGCCGAAAGGTGCGAGAAGGTATGCACCGCCGCCGGATCGGTGAAGTCGTCGGCGGGTACATACACCGCCTGAATCGAGGTGATCGCACCGCTGTCGGTGTTGGCGATACGTTCTTCCAGTGCCGCCAGCTCGGTGCCCATCGTCGGCTGATAACCCAGACGGGACGGCATCTGCCCCATCAGACCAGAGACTTCCGAGCCGGCCTGAATGAAGCGAAAAATATTATCGATGAGCAGCAACACATCGCGTTGTTCGTCGTCGCGAAAGTATTCGGCCATCGTCAGCGCCGCATGCCCCACGCGAAAACGCGCGCCGGGCGGCTCGTTCATCTGGGCGAAGATCATCACCATGTTGGGCAATACGCCGGCGGCCTTCATTTCCCGGTACAACTCTTCGCCCTCACGGGAGCGCTCGCCGATACCGCAGAAAATGCTCACGCCCTCCTGATGACCGATCATGTTATGGATCATTTCGGTCAGCAGAACCGTCTTGCCGACGCCGGCCCCACCGAAGAGGCCCGCCTTGCCGCCGCGTTCCAGCGGCGTCAGCACATCAATGGCTTTGATACCGGTCTCGAAGACTTCGGAGCGGGTGGAACGACGTACCAGAGGCGGCGGTGGCTGATGCACAGAACGCCATTGCACAGCCTCCAGCGCGGGCTGGCGATCGATGGTATTGCCAAAGACGTCGAACATGCGCGACAAAATCTGCTTGCCGACCGGGGCCTGCAACGGCCCACCGGTGTCATGTACCGGCATCCCTCGTGCCAGACCCTGCGTGGGCGTCAGCGCGATACCCCGCACATGATGTTCGTCGCGCTGGGCCAATACCTCAATAGCTATCTTGCCCGCATCGCCTGCGCGCAACAGGGTGTGGATGGGCGGCAGCGCGGCAGCGAAACGAATGTCCACGACGCTGCCACGTATGGCCGCGACCACACCGAAGTCAGCCGCATCCGTCTCGGTTCCCGCCTGTCGTTCCTTCATCGTGTCGTCTCCCGTCAAACCTTGCTCCATCATCACCCGCGCGCTCACTGGCCGCTGTGCGGTAGCGAACACAAGAGGCCGTCACAGCATCAGTGGACATGCGCCGTGAGCGCATGACAGACAGGCCTGCGCAAGTGTTCTGGCTGAGCGCAAGGAAGAAGTCGGTCGGTCTCATGCTTAACAACGGCGTAACACTCGCAACTCAATTCCTCGAGTTGGGGGCGGTCGAGCACGGTGATCAGCCCTCGGCAGTACTCGATCACGCCAAGCTTCTGCAACTTGCGGGCGGCCTCGGTAATGCCTTCACGGCGCACACCGAGCATGTTGGCAATGAGTTCTTGAGTCATGACTAGCTGATTACCCGGCAGGCGATCCAGCGACAACAACAACCAACGGCACAGGCGCTGGTCGATTGAGTGATGACGATTGCAAACCGCCGTCTGCGCCATTTGCGTGATCAACGCCTGGGTGTAACGCAGCATCAGACGCAACATTTCGCCGTGGCGATTGAACTCGTCCTTGAGCAGTTGCCCTCTGAGCCGGAACGCGTAGCCGGCGCTCTGCACGACCGCCCGGCTTGAGGTGCTCTCGCCGCCCATGAACAAGGCGACACCGATCAACCCTTCATTACCCACCACCGAAATATCGGCCGCCGCGCCGTTTTCCATGACGTAGAGCAATGAAATGATGGAGTCGGTCGGGAAATAGACGTAGCGCAAAACGTCTCCGGACTCGTAAAGGACTTTGCCCAGCGGGAATGACACCAGCTCCAGTTGAGGCAACAGGCGATGTCGAATCTCGACCGGCAGCGCGGCAAGCAAATGATTTTGCTGAGGGTTTGGTAACTCGGACATGTCAGTCGCCTTTTGTTCAGAGCCAGATAAACCTGCCTGTCTGTCTCTATCAAAATGGATGGGGCCATGGCTGCGACTATGAGGGCCGTCAACCACTGCCAGGCATTCGGCAAAAACGCCAAAGCGCCCGCCCTGGCTTTGCACTGCGATGACTTCAATCTAGGCGCCTGAAGGGTTGATGAGTAGCCTCGGAAACTACCTATACGCACCGATCTTGAGTGCCAGGGCAGCCCTGTAGACTGGCAAAAGGTTCGGAAACTACTCAGGGGCAATTGCAGGTCTTGGCGCGCGGGTGCTTGACGTTATTCGCATTGCGCTCCAGCAAAATCCGCGAATCAGCCTTCAAACATGATTTTTTGCCTAGACTTGTGGTTGGCCGTATAACGAATGCGCGTCAGAACATTGAACTGTACAAAAACTAAAAGAAGAGGAATTCCCCCAAATGTTCAAATCCCTATGCAAGGCACTCGCCTGCACGCTTGCTCTAGGCAGCATGGGCACGGCCATGGCCGCTGATCCGATCATCATCAAGTTCTCACACGTTGTCGCCGAGCAGACCCCCAAGGGGCAAGGCGCCGTGCTGTTCAAGAAGCTGGTCGAGGAACGCTTGCCCGGCAAGGTCAAGGTTGAGGTCTATCCGAACTCGTCGTTATTTGGTGACGGCAAAGAAATGGAAGCCCTGCTGTTGGGCGACGTACAGTTGATTGCGCCATCGCTGGCCAAGTTCGAGCAGTACACAAAGACCGTCCAGTTGTTCGACCTGCCCTTTCTGTTTGATGACATCGCCGCGGTCGACCGCTTTCAGTTGAGCCCGCAGGGCCAAGGACTGCTCAAGTCCATGGAAAGCAAAAACATCACAGGCCTGGCCTATTGGCACAACGGGATGAAGCAGCTATCTGCCAACAAGCCGCTGCGTGTTCCTGGCGATGCCCGAGGCCTGAAATTCCGCGTGCAGGCCTCGGCCGTACTTGAAGAGCAATTCAAGGCCCTGCGCGCCAATCCGCGCAAGATGAGCTTTGCCGAGGTGTATCAGGGCTTGCAAACCGGTGTGGTCAACGGTGCGGAAAACCCTTACTCGAACATCTACAGCCAGAAAATGAACGAGGTACAGAAATACATCACTGAGTCCAACCATGGCGTGCTGGATTACATGCTGATCACCAACACCAAGTTCTGGAATGGCTTGCCGCCGGATATTCGCAGTGAGCTGGACAAGATCATTGTGGAAGTCACCGCCCAGGTGAACAAAGAGGCCGAGCAACTCAATCAGGACGCCAAGCAAAGCATCATTGCTGCCAAAACCACCGAAATCATCACTCTTACACCTGAGCAACGCGATCAATGGCGCGTCGCGATGAAGCCGGTCTGGAAAAAATTCGAAGCCGATATCGGCCCTGAGCTGATCACTGCTGCCGAAGCCGCCAACAAGGCCAAATGACCGGTGGGCAGGGGCTGGCACGCCAGCACCTGCCTGTCATCACGCTACAGGAGATGCCATCCATGAATGCCTTTCGGCGCATATGGGAACACTTCGAGGAGGGTTTCATTGTCTTCCTTTTGGCCGCCATGACGTTGGTGACGTTCGTCTACGTCATCCTCAACAACCTCTATACGCTCTTCTACCGACTTGCCGACAACTGGGAAGGCGCCAGCGAAACGTTATTCGCCATGGGCGATCGGGTCATGACAATGGCTCAGGCCATGACGTGGAGCACCTCGCTCACCAAGGCGCTATTTGGCTGGCTGATCTTCTTCGGATTGTCCTACGGGGTGCGTACCGCCGGTCATATCGGCGTTGATGCGCTGGTCAAACTGGCCAGCAAACCCGTCCAGCGGCTCATTGGCATTTTGGCCTGTCTGTGCTGCCTGACCTACGCCGGGTTGCTCAGTGTGGCCAGCTTCGAGTGGATTCATACCTTGATGACAGCAGGAATAGGCGCCGAAGATCTGGGCCATTTCGGCATCATGCAATGGCACATAGGGCTGATCGTTCCCGTGGGTTTTGCGTTGGTATTCATCCGTTTCGCCGAAATTTTCGTGCGCATCCTGTTGCACCGCCAGACCGGGCTGGGCCTGGCCGATGAAGCCGCTGACGTGATGAAACTGACCGAGCACGAGGACGACAAACAATGACCATTGCCTTCCTGTTCGCGACACTCTTTGCACTGATGTTCATCGGTGTACCGATTGCCATATCCCTGGGCCTGGCCGGTTCATTGACCATTGTGTTTTTCAGTCCGGACTCTGTCCGTTCCCTCGCGATCAAGCTGTTTGAGACATCAGAACACTACACACTGCTGGCCATTCCGTTTTTCTTGCTGGCAGGCGCCTTCATGACCACCGGTGGCGTTGCACGTCGCCTGATCGACTTTGCCAACGCTTGTGTCGGTCATATCCGTGGTGGACTGGCGATTGCCGCCGTATTGGCCTGCATGCTGTTCGCCGCCCTTTCCGGCTCCAGCCCGGCAACGGTGGCAGCCGTCGGGTCGATTGCCATTGCCGGCATGGTTCGCTCTGGATATCCGCAAGAATTCGGCGCGGGAATCGTCTGTAACGCCGGGACCTTGGGCATTCTGATACCGCCCTCGATCGTGATGGTGGTCTATGCGGCTGCCACCGAGACCTCCGTCGGCAAGTTGTTCATGGCCGGCGTCATACCCGGCTTGTTGCTGGGCTTATCGCTGATGGTGGCCATCTACATCGTCGCGGTGAAGAAAAACCTGCCTGCCATGCCGCGCGCCACGCTGCGTGAGTTTCTCGGCACGGCGCGCAAGGCGATCTGGGGCCTGCTGTTGATGCTGATCATCCTGGGAGGCATTTACAGCGGGATGTTCACCCCCACCGAAGCTGCTGCCGTTGCTGCGGTGTATTCGGCATTCATCGCCTTGTTCGTCTACAAGGACCTGACGTTTCGTGAAACGCCCAAAGTCCTGCTGGACTCGGCCAAGCTGAGCATCATGCTGATGTTCATCATTGCCAACGCCATGTTGTTTGCTCACGTATTGACCACCGAGCAACTGCCCCAGCAAATCACGGCCTGGGTCATTGAAGCAGGGCTGACGCCAGTGACCTTCCTGCTGGTGGTGAACGTGGTTTTATTGATCGCCGGCGCCTTCATGGAACCCTCGGCCATTATCCTGATTCTGGCCCCGATCCTTTTCCCCATTGCCATGAAACTGGGTATCGACCCGATTCACCTTGGCATCATCATGGTGGTCAACCTGGAGATCGGCTTGATCACACCGCCCGTCGGTCTGAACCTGTTCGTGACTTCCGCCGTGACGGGGATGTCAGTGCCCGCGACCATCAAGGCCGCGATGCCTTGGCTGATGCTTTTGCTGCTGTTCCTGATACTCATCACCTATGTCCCGTGGATTACCCTGGCGCTCCCAAACTGGTTGGGCATGAATTAATCCTTGGTGCTCTCGATCCTTGACGGCTGATCCCGACGGATCGTTAAAAATCAGCCACTCGGCAGCTTCAATCAGCCTATCCTCGCGCTGACCGCTTTGGCGGTCAGCGCGACGGCCATCAGATGATCAGGATTGCATCGCGATCAACCTTCACTCCACACGCCCCTGTAAGGAGAGCGTCATGATCGACATGAACCACTTCACGCCGTTGAGCGCCTTGATCGGAGGCTTGCTGATCGGCACGGGGGCAGTGCTGTTGATACTGTTCAACGGGCGCATCGCTGGCATCAGCGGCATTGTCGGCGGTCTGCTGCGCCCGATAACCGGGGATATTGCGTGGCGTGCGGCGTTCGTTTTGGGCCTGCTAATGGCGCCACTGGCTTTTAGCCTGGTCGCCGCTATGCCTGCGATAGAGATCGATGCCGGATATCCGCTGTTGATTGTCGCTGGCTTGATCGTCGGCGTCGGCACGCGTTATGGCGCTGGCTGCACCAGCGGCCACGGTGTGTGTGGATTGTCGCGATTATCGACGCGCTCTGCGGTCGCGACACTGGTGTTCATGGGGGCGGGTTTCGTTACCGTTTTTGTCGTTAAGCACCTTCTGGGAGGCCTTTGACCATGCCGCTCTTCTACGCGTGGCTTGCCGGGCTGATTTTCGGTATCGGTTTGCTGATTTCCGGCATGACAAACCCGGCAAAAGTCATTGGCTTCCTCGATTTGGGCGGGCGCTGGGATCCGTCGCTGGCCTTCGTCATGGCCGGCGCCATCGCGGTGGCGGCGGTAGGCTTCAAGTTCGCCAGAACCCGCACCCGATCACTGCTCGGCCTGCCCATGAACCTGCCCGCCGCTCGACACATCGAGCGGCGTCTGGTCATCGGCAGCCTCCTGTTCGGGTTGGGCTGGGGCCTGGCAGGCATTTGCCCTGGCCCTTCCCTGGTTCTGCTAGGTGCGGGCATCGGCAAAGGCGCCGTTTTTGTCATCGCCATGCTGGTCGGCATGGGGCTGTTTGAATGGCTTGAGCGCCAAAAACGTCGCGGGTCGCCGATCCCTTCCTCCGTGAATAAACCCACCTGACTCCGCTCTTTCAGCGTGCGCCAGCGAACAGACGCTGACGCCGTTAAAAGCACACCCTGTCCTTGGGCAGGTCGAATAATCGGCCTGCAGCCTTTCCATGTGCCGAGGACATCGATCGGTGCGCTACGAAGGACAGTCCTATGTTACGAAGCATGCGAGACCTCAAGGATTACACCATTGCGGCAACCGATGGTGACATCGGGGAAGTCAAAGACTTCTATTTCGACAATGAGGCGTGGGTGATCCGTTATTTTGTCGTCGAGACCGGCGCCTGGCTTGCCAGCCGCAAGGTCCTGATCACTCCCCTTTCCATCCAGGACGCCGACTGGACGCAACGTCGGCTGCACGTAGCGCTCACCAAGGATCAAGTCAAAAACAGCCCAAGTATCGACGTCGACAAACCGGTCTCTCGACAACATGAAATGCAATATCTGGGTTACTACGGTTATCCGTACTACTGGGGAAGCGCAGGCATGTGGAATGCCGGGATGTACCCCGGTGGCTACGGGCTGCCGGGTGGTCCACCTCAAGACGAACATGCCCGCGAGCAGAGTGCAAAAGCCGAGCGCGCGCGCCATGAAGATGACGACCCGCACTTACGCAGTTGCAAAGCCATCATCGGGTATCACATCAAAGCCACCGATGGCGAGGTGGGGCATGTCGACAGCGTGCTGATCAACGAACAGACCTGGGCGATTCAATACCTTGTGGTCAACACCAGCAACTGGTGGCTTGGGCACAAAGTGTTGATTGCTCCTGAATGGATTGACGATATCCGTTGGCTGGATAAATCCGTGTCGGTCGACCTCGAATGCGCCTCGATCAAGGCATCGCCGCCTTATGAGTCGTCTGAGCAGTTGAATCGGGAACAAGAATCGAACCTGCATCACCACTATGGACGGACCGGCTATTGGCTGGTTGAAACCGTTATCGAGCACAAGCAGTAAGTGCACCACAAATCAGAGAGAAAACATCGTTTGCCCGTCAGATACCTGAACGGGCAAGTGACTCTGCGCAGTAGAACCCTAGCCACGCAAGCGCAGTGCATTGGTCACGACCGACAATGAGCTCAGACTCATGGCAAACGCGGCAACCATCGGCGACAACAACCAACCGGTGAACGGAAACAACAAACCGGCAGCCAACGGCACGCCGAGCGCATTGTAGACAAGCGCAAAGCCAAGGTTCTGTTTCATGTTGGTGACCGTCTGCTGCGAAATCGCACGCGCTTGGGCAATGCCACGCAAGTCGCCTTTGACGAGGGTGATCTGGGCGCTGTTCATGGCAACGTCTGTGCCTGTTCCCATCGCTACGCCGACATCGGCCCGGGCCAGCGCCGGGGCATCGTTGATACCGTCTCCGGCCATTGCGACGACGCATCCTTGTTGTTGCAGTTGCTCCACCAGCGCGAGCTTATCGGCCGGTGTGACACCTCCGTGTACTTCTTCGATGCCCAACTTCGCGGCAATGGCTTTGGCTGTCGTCAACCCATCACCCGTGGCCATGATGACGCGGATGCCCTCAGCTTTGAGTTCCGTCAAAGCGGCGGCTGTGCTGGACTTTATGGGGTCTGATACCGACAGCAGCCCTGCGGCTTTGCCGTCGATGGCCAGCAGCATCACGCTGGCCCCTTCGGCCCGGAGTGCTTCGGCCTGGGATTTCAAGCCGTCCACCGAAACCTTGAGCTGCTCCATCAATAAGGCGTTGCCCAAGGCCAGGGTTTTGCCCCCTACCCGTCCGCGCACGCCAATGCCCGTGCTCGATTCGAAGTCTTCGGCCTTGCCAAGGGTCATGCCGCGTTCACGCGCAGCGCTCACGATGGCGGCGGCAAGAGGATGCTCACTGCCTTGATCCAGGCTGGCAGCCAGTTGAAGCACGTCGTCCTCGGTGCTGCCTGCTGCGGCGATCACGCGGTCAAAGCGCGGTCGACCCTCGGTCAGGGTGCCGGTTTTGTCGACGATCAAGGTGTCGACCTTACGGAAGTTCTCGATCGCCGCAGCGTCCTTGAACAGTACGCCCCTTGTCGCAGCCTTGCCGCTGGCGACCATGATCGACATCGGTGTGGCCAGGCCCAAGGCACAAGGGCACGCGACGATCAGCACCGCCACGGCATTGATCAGTCCATAGACCCAGCCCGATTCCCCCGTCGATGTGGCCCCGAACAGCCCCCATATGAAAAAGGTCAGTATCGAGACACTGATGACGGCTATAACGAAATAACGCGCTACGGTATCGGCCATACCCTGCATCGGGGCCCTCGAACGCTGCGCCTGCGCGACCATCTGCACAATGCTGGCGAGCACCGAATCCGCGCCAACCTTGTCCGCCCGCATCACCAGTGCGCCGCTGGCATTGAGGGTGGCGCCGATCAGCTTGTCGCCGACGCCTTTGCTCACGGGCATAGGCTCGCCGGTGAGCATTGATTCATCGACCGCACTGGTGCCCTCGAGCACTTCACCGTCAACCGGTACCTTCTCGCCAGGGCGCACACGCAGTTGGTCCCCGGGCCGCACATCGGCCAGCGCGACATCCGTTTCGCTGCCGTCGTCAGCCATACGCCGTGCCGTTTTCGGGGCCAGCCCCAATAATGATTTGATAGCCGCGCCCGTCTTCGACCGGGCTTTGAGCTCAAGTACCTGGCCCAGCAAGGTCAATGAAATGATCATGGCCGCCGCGTCGAAGTACACCGAGACCCGCCCCATGGCCACGAACGAGGCCGGAAAAACCCCAGGCGCTACAGTGGCAACCACGCTGTAAACGAAGGCCGCCGACGTCCCCAGGCCGATGAGTGTCCACATGTTCGGACTGGCGTGCAGAACCGATTGCACTGCCCGTTTGAAGAACGGAAAACCTGCCCAGAGCACCACCGGCAAGGTCAACGCCAGTTCTATCCAGCTCTGCAGGGCCATATCCAACCCGTGCAGGTAGGGTCCGGACATGGCGAGTATCGCGACGATCACGCTCAGCGGCAGGGTCCAATAAAAGCGGCGGCTGAAGTCCTGTAGCTCCGGGTTCTCGGTGTCCTCGGCGGTGGGGATGACGGGTTCCAGCGTCATGCCACACTCAGGGCAGTTGCCCGGGCCGCTCTGTCGCACCTGCGGGTGCATCGGGCAAGTGTAAAGAGTGGCTTCGGAGGCGACCGGGTTGGCGTGCAGATCCGCTTGCGGGACATGGGTGTCTTGCATGTTCATGATATTTCCCCTTTTCGGTCAGGAACGCGGGTGGCGTGCCGTGCCGATTGGTGACTGGCGAATCAATGACGCAACCCAGAACGGCCCGGCTATTTCTGCGCTTGCAAATACTGCTGAATAGCGTCGATTTCCTCTCGGGTGGGCGGTTTTCCATGGTCGGTTCTGAAGCTCGATGAACCCCAGTGCGGCATGACCCTGCTCAGAGGTTCACCTTCATCATCGATGCCTTGGAGCACTGCACGCTCAAATAACTCAGGCTTCCAGGCACTGGCATCGCCTACCAGTTTGGGCGCTTGAAGCCCCGTCATTCCCGAGCCGCCCTGACCGCCCATTGTGCCCATCCCATTCATCATGCCCTGCCCGCCGTTTGAACCTCCCATACCGGGTGTCATCGCGCCCATGCCAACCGCCCCACCCATTCCACGTTCGCCATGGCATTGGGCGCAGTTGCTTTGGTACAGGGCCGCGCCATCGAGTGGCGCGGCCAGGCAAAAGGTCGAACTGAAGAGCAACACAAACGCAAGATATGAACTGTTCATCGAAAGCTCCCGGTTGTGAGTGGGCCAAGCCCTGCGGTCTGGCCTATTACGGCCCATACCTTTTACGAAGGCACGAGCCATTTTCTTCTTGCGTGAGTGGGCTGCGCGCGCACAGATGAACAAAGCAATCGTTCACGGCGTGTAGACCTGCGTCAGATGCCCACTGAACAACATCCACATCGCCACGACCCCAAGCACCACGAGTACACCCGCCACGATCATCTCGATCATGTTGAACACTGGCTCATTCGGCGCGTGCTCCTTGCGTGCCCAGATGAACACCAGGTTGCCGAGGGCGAAGAACACCGCGCCGGCGATCATGTACTCGAGGCCGGCGGCATAAACCAGCCAGAATCCGTAGATCGTGCCCAGGATGCTGGTGACCAGCGCTGTGGTTTTGGCGGTTTTTGCGGTGGCTGGATAGCGCCCGTTTGCCATGACTTTCCACAAAAAACCGGTAGCGCCGATATAGGCCGGCAATATCATCACGCCCGTGATGGAGATCATCACGTTCCAGGCGTTGTTGGAGAAATACATGAGGATCATCACGGCCTGCATCACCACGGTGGAGACCCATAGCGATACCGAGGCCGCGCCTTTTTTATTGGTCACTGCGAATGTTTTCGGAAAGGTTCCGTCCTTTGCCGCCGCCCATGGCAGTTCCGCCACCAACATGGTCCACACCAGCCAGCACGCCAGCACCGAGATCAACACTCCAGCGTTAACGAAGTACTCGCCCCATTTGCCGACAATCGACCCCAGGATCGCTGCCATGGACGGCGGCGCGATGACCGACAATTGCGCCTGCGTCATGATCCCGAAGGGCAACACGGAAATCAGGACGTACAGCAGCAAGGTCACAAAGAACCCCAGTAATGTCGCTCGACTCACCGTCCTGGCGTCCGATTTGTCGGACATGACCACTGCGCCCTCAATGCCGATGAACACCCAGAGGGTCACCAGCATCGTGCTTTTCACCTGTTCCAGCAGGTTGCCCAGTGGCTTGCCGCCGGCCACGTTGTCGCCGACGTTGCCCCAGAAATCGCTCGTGAACAGACCCGCTTTCACCGAGACGGCCACCACACCGACAAACACCGCAATGGGGACAAATTTGGCAATCGTGCCAATCACGTTAAGCGTCGACGCACTCTTGACGCCGCGCAATACCAGCCAGTTGAGTATCCAGAACACACTCGACCCGATCAGGATCGCCAGCCAGGTGTTGCCGCCCTTGAAGTACGGGGGGAAGAAGTAGTTGAGCGTGTCCATCAACAGCACGGCGAAGCCAACGTTGCCGAAGGCGGACGATAGCCAGTAGCCCCAGGCAACCTGAAAACCGGCGAACTTGCCGAAGCCCTGGCGCGAGTACATGTAGATGCCGGCGGTTATGTCTGGCTTGATCTCGGCCAGCACTTGAAAGGTACGTGCCAGAAAGAAAATACCCAGCCCGGACACCAGCCAGGCGATCAGTACCGCACCGAGTCCCGCATGTTGTGCCATGTTTTGTGGCAGGTTGAAGGCACCGCCACCCACCATGGCACCGATGACCAGCAAGGTCATGGAAACCATGCCGAGCTTGTCGGTAGCGGTTGCTTTCTTCGAGGCGGTTGTAGCACTGGAATCCTGAACAACGCCCGGTACTGTGGCTGTTTTCATGGGGTCAATCCTCGGTAATGCACAGAATCTGATAACGGCCGCCGACGACTTCCACGCCATGCGTATCGTGGGAAAAGCCCGGCATTTGGGCATCAAACGCCTCAAGCGCTTTCAGGTAACCCAGTATGGGGCCCGCTGCCTCACCGGCATTCTCGCCAGGCATCAGCAAGGGAATGCCCGGCGGGTATGGCACGACGCCGGTGGCGACGGTGCGCCCCGCCATCTGGTCGAGCGGCAGCAATTGCACTCGATTGTTGACGAGCTGTTCGTAGGCGCCGACGGGCGACAAAACGGCCACTGGCAAAACCGAAAATGCGGCCGACATGAGTTCGGTCGTCCTGTGCGTTTTCATCGCGGCAAACATCGACTCGGCGAGTTCACCGAGCCCGAGCGTGCCGTAAGACTGCGGATGAGCCGCAACCAATGCGGGAATGCACCGCTCCAGAGGCGTGTTGGCCTGCACGTCGCGATGAAACCCCAGAAGCGCATTGATCAGGGTTCCCCACTTGCCTCGCGTAATGCCCATCGAGAACAGGAAAAGGCTGGTGAAGTCGGTGGTCTTTTCCACCACGATGCCTTGCGCATCGAGATAAGCCGCCAGCAGTGACGCGGGGATCCCCGTTGCTTTTAGCGTGCCATCGCGGCCCATGCCGGGCGTGACCACCGACACCTTGATGGGATCAAGCATGCAGTAACCGTCATCGAGGTCTTCGAACCCGTGCCAGGCATCGCCCGGATGCAGTATCCAGGCCTTGGGGTCGCGTGCCAGGCGCTCAGGGTCGGCCAAATGGAACGGTGTCTTTTTGTGGCCCTTGCCTTCATTGACGGTATCGGGCTGCCAAGCGGTGAAGAACCAGTCGCCTTTGGCGGTGAACTCGGCGTTTAACCGCGCCACGGTCTGACGAAAAGCAATCGCCTCGACAATCGTTTCATCGGTGAGCGCTTTGCCAGAGGGGCCATCCATCATCGCCGCTGCCACATCGTTGGACGCGATGATCGCGTATTGCGGTGAGGTCGAGGCATGCATCATGAACGCCTCGTTGAAGCGCCCATGCTCAATCGGTCGGCGGCCATCACGCACATGGATGTAAGAAGCCTGAGAGAGGCCGGCGAGCAACTTGTGCGTCGACTGAGTGGAAAAGATCGTCGGTCCGTCGGGACGGGGGGTGTTGGGGTCGCCGCGCATGGCATAGCGCCCGGCATACAGCGGGTTGAAACGTGCGTAGCCATACCAGGCTTCGTCAAAGTGCAGGCGATCGACTGACTGTCCGAGCAGCGATTCGACCCGTTCGACGTCGTAGCACAAGCCGTCGTAGGTTGAATTAGTGATGACGGCATGTACGGCGGCGGGTTCTATCTGCTCAGTGACCAGAGCATTGGCGCCAATGCTCTGCGCGACTGCCGCTGCTGTGAGTCGCGACGCCGGGATTGGGCCGATCAACCCCAGGTAGTTGCGAACCGGCATCAGGTATGTCGGGATAGCCCCGGATAGCGTCATCGCGTGTTCGATGGATTTGTGGCAATTGCGATCGCACAGTGCGATCTGGTTGCGCGTAACGCTCGACATCAGAATCACGCGATTGGAGGTGGATGAGCCATTGGTCACGAAATAGCTGCGATCGGCGCCAAACACCCGCGCGGCGTTGTGTTCGGCTTCGCCGATAGCCCCTGAGTGATCAAGCAATGAGCCCACTTGCGCAACCGAAATCGACAAATCCGAACGAAACAACTCCTCGCCGAAGAATTCGACGAAGGCACGCCCGGTCGGGTGCTTCATAAACGCGGTGCCACCGGCATGTCCTGGGGTGTGCCAGGAATATTCATATTCCCCGGCAAAACTGGCCAGCGCTTTGAACATCGGCGGCAGCAGTGTTGCTCGGTAGCGGTCGATGGCGGCAACGATTCTGCCGCCAAGGAAGGTCTTGGTGTCCTCGAAGAGCCACACATAATCGTTGACCTGCGAAAGCACGTCGGCCGAAATCCCGTCAAGCGAACCACTGGCCGCCAGCAAAAAAATCGGCAAGCGCTCTGAGCGGGCCCTGACGGCATCAATCACATTGCGCGCAGCCTTGTGGTCTTTTGAACCGGCCAGATCCCAATCCACCAATACAGCCTGCAACAACGAGTGCAGGCTGATTTGCGCGGCGGCATCGCTTTGCGAGGTGGCGTCAATGACATCGATATCCCGGTCGGCCAGTGCTTCGATCAGTGCAGCGGTGGCCTGCCCTCCTGCATGCTCGACGCCGGTGCCGTTATGCACCACCAGCACCCGACGTCGATACAGAATGCCGGGCACGTTCGTTGAGTGACCGCTCATATCGACTCCTGCACGACGTAGGTATGAAACACCACGCGGCCGTCAACGTCATCGGCGTACACGCCCTGCACTTCGAACTCAAAACCTGGAAACCGATTGAACGCTTCCTCGAACACCAGGAAATAGTCGAGCATCGGTTGCGCTCGGTCGTCATAGCGCTCGCCAGGGACGACGATGCCGATGCCGGGGGGATAAATCAGCGCCAACGTCGCCGAGATCCGACCCTTGCACTGGGACAACGGCAAATAGTCGACCCGGTTGCCGACGAACGCCTCTGTGGCATCGGCCACCGACATTGCCTGCTCGGGAAAGTGCTCGCCGCGAAAGCACAGCCTTTGCAGCATGGCAATGTCGTGTTCCCGGTAGAAGCTGTGCATCTCGTCACACAGGCGCTGCAACGTGTAGCCGGCGTAACGCTGCGGATAGCGCGCCATCGTCGTCGGCAGCACGTCTTCAAGCGCTGCGTCAGAGTCGTAAAGGTTCTTGAACGCCACCAGCCTGGAAATCAGCGAGGCACATTTGCCGGCCTCAACAGCGGGCGTCAGTAGGAACAGGATGCTATTGAGGTCGCATTTCTCCGGCACGATATTGTTCTCGCGCAGGTAGGCGGCCAGCAGTGTCGCCGGGACTCCGCGCTCACTGTATTCGCCGCTCTGGCGGTCGAAGCCGGGCGTAATCAGCGTCAGCTTGTTGGGGTCCGTCATTGCCCAATTCGGCGAGGCGTGACGGAAGCCATGCCAGTGTGCATCCGGCACCAACGCCCAGCAGGCAGGCTCGCGTGCCAGCACGTCGGTAGGAATGTCTTCCCAAGGCACGCTGTCGAGTGGCGGACTGAACGTGGAGTCGGTGATTGTCACCACATCCGGCACGAATGGATCAAAGAACCAATCGTTCTGCCCGCCCTCGGCGGAGGCCGCAAAGCCGCGTTTAAGCTTGCGCAGTTGCTTGCGCGTCTCGATACCAATGCGGATTGCGTCGTCCCAGAGCGCCAGGCCATTGCGGCCCTTGTGCATCTGCGCGTCGACATCGAGGCTGGCGAACAGCGGGTAAAACGGAGAGGTCGAGCAATGCAGCATGAACATCTCGTTGAACCGACGGTGCCCGGTGCGCCGCGTTTGGCCCTTGATGTGTTCGTCACGCACATGAATTTGCGAAGCCTGTGAAAAACCGGCCAGTTGCTTGTGCGTTGACTGTGTAGCAACGATGCCAGGGCTCTGGGCGCCGAGATTTTCCAGCCCCATCGCGAAATGCCCGGCAAACAGCGGATGGAATTTCATGAAGCCGGCCCAGGCTTCGTCAAAGTGCACGTATTCACAGAGGTGGCCGATTCGCTCGATCAAACTCTGCGTGTTGTAGATCGTGCCGTCGTAGCTGCACTGCTCGACGATCGCCAGACGGAAAGGTCGTTCACGCTTCCAGGCCTCAGGGTCCGTGACCAGTGGGTGGTTGCGGATCTGCTCGCGCAGTTTCTTTTCGTCCAATGCGTCGTAGTCAATGGGGCCAATCAGCCCTTGAGGATTGCGGTCGGTTTCGAGGTAGATCGGGATCGCCCCGGCCAGTTGCAGCGCGCCCTGATGATTGGATTTATGGTTGTTGCGATCAAACAGCACCAGGTCCCCGCGCTTGAGCAGCGCAGCGGTCACGACTTTGTTCGAGGTCGAGGTGCCGTTGAGAATGAAGTAAGTGCGATCGGCGCCGAAGACTTTGGCTGCCGCCATCTGCGCGGCAAGCGCCGGACCGACGTGGGTCAGGAGATCGCCCATTTCGGGCACCGAGTTATCGATGTCGTTGCGAAACACCGCCTCACCCAAATGCTCTACGAAGAGCCGCCCGGCCGGGCTGCGTCGATAAAATGCACCCCCCTGGTGGCCCGGGCATGTCCACATCTGGTTGCCTTCGTAGTCGTAGTCCATCAGCGCGCCGAAGAACGGTGGCTTGAGGCCTGTGGCATAACGCTCCAGCGCGAAGATCGTTTCCTTTGCCGAGAAGGCTGGCGTTTCGTGGTCCAGATAAATGTAGCCAGTGACCTCGCCCAAGGGCGCGAGCGATAACGACTCCACGCCTTTGAGTTCGCTGACCAGGTAAATGGGCGTATCCAGCCCGCGCTCGTGCCTGATCGTGTTGATGAGCGCCTGAACCTGCGGCTCATCCGGGCCGTCAATCGCCAGCAGGAAGCATCCGATGCCCATATCACTCTCTGCAGCGACCCTGGCCCCGGTCAGGGTGGGGACGATGTCGGTCCGATAGTCGTACTCATCAATCGCGTCAACGAGGCGCTGCACGAGACGCGCCTCGTTGCTTTCTGGTGCATCAACGAACACCGGGCTGTACAGCAGGAAATGAAAAAGCGTGTGGTAGGGAACCGACATGACAATGCCTCTGATCAAAGTGACGGCTTTGCGACATAACGCGCAGCCAACGTTTTCCTGACTATTGCCCTGCTTCAAAACCAGGTCTGTACGCCACCCCACATATTCGGGGTTTGAAAAAGTCTGTCGCCGCCGGTATGAAACGCGGGCACGGGGCTATCGGACCTCGACGGGTAGCTAGACGTCGAGCAGTCGACACAACACCTTTGGCAACAGGTCGGGCAGGTCCTCGGCCAGTAAGCCGGGACCGAATTCGGCGGCCGCCGCACCGTGTAGCCAGACCCCCGCCGCCGCGCTGGCGAAGGCCGGCACTCCTTGCGCAAGCAAACCAAGAATGATCCCGCTCAAGACGTCGCCCGAGCCGGCGGTGGCCAATGTTGAAGGCGCGTTGGCATTGATGATTGCCCTGCCGTCGGGCGCGGCTATCACCGTGTCGCTGCCCTTGAGCACCACGACGGCGCCGCAACGCAGGGCCGCAGCACGGGTGCGCGTGAGCTTGTCGCCGGCGAAGTCGAACACCCGTCGAAACTCACCCTCATGAGGTGTCAGCACGCAAGGGCCGTGAATCGCGCGATCGAGTACACCGGGGTCGTCCTCAAAAGCGCTGATCGCGTCGGCGTCTATGACGGTCGGGCGTCCACTGGCAAGCATCGCCAGTACGTGCCCAAAGGTTTCCTTGTCCACGCCTGCACCGGGCCCTATCAACCAGGCAGAAAAGCGACTGCCGTTGAGCAGGTGCCCAAAATCTTCCGGAGTCACCCATGGACGCACCATGATGCTGTCCAGCGCTGTCGCATAAATGGCCAAGGCCAGTTCCGGCACCGCAATGGTGGTGAGCCCCGCTCCCGCTCTGGCTGCGGCTCTTGCAGCCATTCGAGCCGCACCGGTCATTGGATACCCACCAAAGATCAGGGCATGCCCACGACTGTGTTTGTCGGTACTCGCCTTGGGGCGGGGCAAACTGGCCAGCCATAAGGCCGGGCTGTTCTCAAAGGTGCGGGGGGCGATGGTGTCGATCACCGCGTTGGGAGTGCCAATATCCACAACAATGACTTCGCCGCACAGGTCCCGGCCTGGCAATAGCAAGTGCCCCGCTTTCTTGCACAGGAACGTGACCGTCAGCACCGCCGCGGCTGCCCCCAGCGTTTCACCGGTATCCCCCATGACCCCGCTGGGCGTATCGATTGCGATGATGGGCACACCGCCCTTGCTGGCGGCGGCAAGCGTCGCCAATGCCTGGCCTTCAAGGGGGCGGCTGAGGCCGGCGCCGAAGAGCGCATCGACGATCAGTTCAGCCCCCTCGAGCACCGCGGGGTTCATGTCTTCAACGTTCCCTTCCCAGCGCTGGGCGTGTTGCCGGGCTTCGTCCTTCAGGCTGAATCGACTACCCAGCATCGCCACCCGCACCGGCCAGCCGGCTTGCGCCAGCACATGCGCCGTGACGAATCCGTCACCACCGTTGTTGCCCGGTCCACACAGCACCACCACCGCCCGTGGTGCCCAGCGACGCTCGATTTGGTGCGCTACGGCTGCACCAGCGTTGGCCATCAGCTCGAAAGACGACACGCCGGCAGCGACCGACAAGCGATCGGCCTCTGCCATCTGCCGAATCGTCAAGACCGAAGTCTGACGACTCTTCAGTGCCACCTCGCCAATCAAGATGTTCATGCTTTGGCACTCTTCAACCGGCACTGAAATCGATGACCACGCGCGATGGAACATCACCGTGTTCCAGACGCTCGAAAATCTGGTTGATCGCCGATAACGGCTGCAACTCGATGTCGGCCTTGACCTTGCCCTGAGCGGCGAAGGCCAGTGCTTCGGCCATGTCCTGGCGGTTGCCGACAAAAGAACCGCGAACGGTGATGCAATTGGCAACCACATCAAACAGCGGCACCGGAAACTCGCCCGGCGGCAATCCCACGAGCACGCAAACCCCATGTTTACGGGTCATTGCGACGCCCTGTTTGAACGCACTGAGCGAGGGGGCCGTGATGAGTACGCCATGGGCGCCACCGCCGGTAGCCTCTTTGACCGCCGCCGCCGGATCACCACTTTTGGCGTTGACCACGGCATCGGCGCCAAGCCGGGTGGCATGGGCCAGTTTGCGCTCATCAATATCCACGGCGCAGACTTGCAGCCCCATCGCTTTGGCGTACTGAACCGCCAGGTGACCGAGGCCACCGACACCGGAAATCGCAATCCACTGTCCTGGTCGGGCTCCGGTCTCCTTGATGCCTTTGTAAGTCGTGACGCCGGCACAGATGATCGGCGCAGCCTCCCGCGGGTCAAGACCATGGGGGATGTGCGCCACGTAATTGGGGTCGGCGAGGATGTATTGGGCAAAGCCGCCGTTCTTCGTATAGCCACCGAACTGCGCTTGGGCACAGACCGTTTCCCAGGCCGTGAGGCAGTACTCACAATGTCCGCAGGCCGAGTAAAGCCATGGCACGCCCACCCGTTCCCCGACTTTTACGCTGCTGACCCCTGCCCCGATCTGCGTTACCACGCCAATCCCCTCATGCCCGGGAATAAAGGGCAGCGTCGGCTTCAATGGCCAGTCACCGCGCGCGGCGTGGAGATCGGTATGGCAGACACCACAGGCTTCGGTCTTGACCAGGATCTGCCCGGGGCCGACTGAAGGGACGTCATACTCTCTGATGACCAGCGGTTGGCCGAACTGCTCGACCACTGCGGCCTGCATTTTCATCGTCATGAAATGTTCCTCTTGAGGTGCCCCGTAAGCCCCCAGAGAACTCTGAGAGTGATGAAGGCAAAAATGACCTTTGGGTTACAGCACTGGAACGCTCCAGACGTGGTCTCTTTACTGAGTGGATCAACGGTTTCAAAACCGGCCATCACCGCAGGCAATGTGTCCACACGCCAGAACAGTCGATGCGAGACCAGGCTCAGCGACCGAGCACCGAGCTTGCGGTCGCGACGTCATCGTCACTGCCATGCACAATGAGTAAGTACTCATCGGCTTTGAGCGCAGTTTCGTATTCGATGACCTGATCCTTGCCAGCACCGAGACCGACCAGTGCTGCGCCCAGTGCCGACAGCCCTCCCACGATCACCGCCCCTTCAAGCGCACCGACCAGCATCGCCACAAAGGGGCCAGCCAAAGCGACGAGTCCCAAACCTGGCAAAAAGAAAAACGCCGGTGTCACCAGCAGCCCCCAGAACGATCCGCACAAGGCACCCATGCCACCCCAGGCCATCACCTTGTCACCGAGTTGGTAGAAGCCGATCGGATGCTCTTCAGTCTGGTAGCCCTTGCCCACGAGGGAGAGTTTCTTCACGTCAAAATCGGCCTGATTCAAAGTACGGATTGCTTCTTCCGCGTCGGCGTGGGTTTTGAAAATGTAGAAATTATTACGGCTGATGCTCATGGTCGCAGGCCTGATCGTTGAAACATGTCTGAAAACGGTGCAAGACACGTGTGGTCAACCGTCGCGCACCGCCTGAACGTCAGAAGGAGACGAGGATGCTGACGTGCCGAGCCAACGTCACAAACCTCAACTTAGGCGCCTGACCCGCTAATGAGTAGCCTCGGAAACTACCTACACTCTGTGCTGAAACCATCGCGCAAAAGGCCAAACACAATGATCAGGTTCACACGCCGTCATGCCGAAACCCATAACAGCGACCGTATCGGCTGGCTCAGAGCGGCCGTACTGGGGGCAAATGACGGGATCGTCTCAACCGCCAGCCTGTTGATAGGCGTAGCCGCCGCCGGCGCCACGCACAACACGCTGATGGTGACCGGCATGGCCGGCCTCGTAGCGGGCGCCATGTCGATGGCCGCAGGTGAGTATGTTTCGGTGCATTCTCAGGCCGACACCGAGCACGCGGATTTGGCAAAAGAGCAAAAAGAGATTGATACCAAACCTGCGGCAGAACACCGGGAACTGGCGCAGATCTACATCCATCGAGGGGTTGAACCTGAGTTGGCCAGCCAGGTCGCCAGTCAGCTAATGGCTCACGACGCATTGGGCGCACATGCCCGTGACGAGTTGGGTATTTCAGAGACGCTCAGTGCCAAACCCCTTTCTGCCGCTTTCGCGTCGGCGACGAGCTTTGTCGTCGGCGCCGTTTTGCCAGTGGCGGTCACGCTGATCGTGCCGCTTCAGAACGTGATTCTCTGGATATCGATCATGTCGCTGCTTTTCCTGGCCTCCCTGGGCGCAGTCGCCGCGCAGGCCGGAGGCGCCTCTTTGCTCAAAGGCGCCTGGCGTGTGACCTTCTGGGGGGCGTTGGCGATGGTCAGCACCGCTGTGGTTGGGCATTTGTTCGGTGCGGTTGTCTAGGGCCGGTCAGTCTTTATCAACGCCCCATCGGCGGCGCTCAGCCGGGTTGCGTCAATGGGCTCGGAAACTACTCAGCGCTAAGCGAAAGTCGTTGCGCAAAGCCGCAAGCGACGACCGCCGGTCGGAGAGAAATGTCTGGCGCCGTCCTGCGCCCAATCATTGCGTCCGTTCACGTCGTTGAACCGCCCCTCGCGTGCCTGCGAGCATTGCCTGGTGATTAAAGGGGTGTAGGATCCAAGGACGTGTTCACCCGGAATGCACTCACGCGGAAAGTCACAATGGCAGTTCGTCCGCCACTCGACACTGGAACCGCCACGCCCAGGATGATGACTCCATCTCCTTTGGCTGATGCTGCAACGTTGGGCTCGAAAGCGCGAATGGCCCCCAATGAAACAACAGACGCCCTCGATCAGTTACGTTTGCTCAATGGCCAGTTGGCCGAGATGAATCATGAGCTTCGTAGCAAGCTCGACAAGCAACGGGACGCTGCGCTGGACTGCCAGAATGTGCTGAACGGCATCAACATCGCTGCTGTCTTGCTGGACGAGCAGTTGAACATTCGTCTGTTCACACCGGCCACCCAAACCTTGTTCAGCATGCGCGCCGCCGACATTGGACGTCCGCTGGCCGAGCTATGCTCGTTGGCAACAGACGCCAATCTTCTGGAAGACGCCAGAGCGGTGATGCGTGATACGACGCCGCTGGAGCGAGAAGTCCGATCACAGAGCGGTATGAGTTTTACTCGGCGGATTTCCCCTTACATCAAGCACGACCATTGTGTGGAAGGGGTCATCATCACCTTTACCGATATCTGCGACAAAAAGCAGGTCACCCAGGCACTTGAAGAAGCGACGCATAACGCGCAGTTGGCAACGGCTGACCGTACGCGGTTTCTGGCCTGTGCCAGTCATGATCTGCGCCAGCCTTTACAAACGCTCAAGTTGTTGCAAGGCCTGTTACTGAGCCTGTTGAAAGAGGAACAGCCTCGAAAACTGACCATCAGGATTGGCGAAACCGTGGGCGCCATGTCCGGCATGTTGAATGCGCTACTGGATATCAACCATATTGAAACCGGTGCCGTTCAGGCAAACCCCGTTACTTTCCGAGTGAGTGATCTGCTGGACCGACTCGCCGACGAATTCAATTACAAAGCCTCTGCTCAAGGGTTGAGGCTGAAGGTCGTGCCCTGCCATCTCTCGGTCGAAAGTGATCCGCGCCTATTGGAGCAGATCCTGCGCAACCTGCTGTCCAACGCGCTGCAATACACCCATGAAGGTCGGATACTCCTGGGCTGCCGGCGACATGGCGGGTGGCTGAGTATCGAAGTTTGGGACACAGGCCTGGGTATCGAGCCGTCCCATCTGGAATCCATCCTTGCGGCCGATCCGCCAGGCAAAGAGCCTGTCTCTGGATTTGAAACGGGTTTGCCTGCCGTCAAACGCTTATGTGCCCTGCTCGGGCATCGATTACGTGCGCAATCGTGCATCAAAAAGGGATCTGCCTTCGCCATTGATGTCGTCTTGACGCCTGAAAGTGCAGCATTGCCAGGTGCCATGCATCCAACGGATCAGTCGGCGCAAGGCCGCTCGGCAAACGGTGAAATGATCCTGGTTGTTGAGGATGACGTCGAACTGCTCGAATTGTTGGGGACATTGCTCAAATCCGCAGGCTATCAAGTGGCAATGGCCAAAGACGGGATGACGGCACTGGAGAGTGTCACGCGTGGCGGCGTACAACCCGATCTGATTTTGGCCGACTTCAATCTGCCCGGGGCGATCAACGGCTTACAGATGATCACTCAGTTGCGCATGACACTTCATCGCAGCATGCCTGCCATCATTCTTACGGGAGATATCTCGCGCCTGACCTCCCGCGACGTAGCGTTTGAACACTGCATTCAACTGAACAAACCGGCGAAGCTAAAAGAGGTCACTTTCGTCATTGCTTCGTTGCTTGCACAGCAACGCGCTGCAAAAAACGACAGTGAGCGACCCGAAAAATTCGCGCCAGGCAATGCGCGCTCATCAATCATCTTCGTAGTGGATCGCGACGATCTCTTTCGCCACACGATTCGCGGCGTGCTTGAATCCCACGGCTACGCGGTTCACGACTACGCGACCAGTGAAGCGTTTCTTGCAGATTATGCCCCCGGCCCGCCCGCCTGCCTGCTGATCGATGCCCACCTGCCAGGAATGGAAGGCGTTGAACTGCTGCACCAACTGAGAAAGAACGGCGATGACTTGCCCGCTGTCGTGATCAGCGGCAGCAATGAAGTGTCGATTGCCGTCGATGCCATGAAGGCCGGCGCTTCAGATTTCATTGAAAAGCCATTCGGTCGTAGTGAGATGCTTCAGAGCATTGCGCGAGCCTTGGAACACTCGCAGGACGCCAATAAAAAACTGGCGTGGATGCAGGAAGCGACTCATTGCATCGATAGCCTGACCTTGCGGCAGCGACAAGTCATGGACATGGTACTGGCAGGATTTGCGAGCAAACACATTGCAGCGCAACTCGGAATCAGCCAGCGAACGGTGGAAAACCACCGCGCCGCGGTCATGACTCGAACCCACTCCAAGTCCATTCCCGCCCTGGCGCGTGTGGCACTGGCCGCCGATTTGAGAATTTGAATGAGCGACTGGCTCCAGGGTTGCGCATAGTGGCCGCGCACCTTGTGCGCGTTCTGGTGTGGGTCTCAAAGGACTTTGGTTCGCTACGCCAAGGGTGAACGCTTGAGCGTCTCGCTTGGCAGTTCCTTGAACAGCGACCGATAACTGTTGGAAAACCGCCCCAAGTGCCAGAACGACCAATTCATCGCCACTTCGGCGACCGTCGTTTGCGTCGGTGTGCGCTTGAGTAATTCGCGGTGAGCACTGTTCAACCGGCGCAGACGCAACCAGTGACTCGGGGTCATCCCGGTGTAGGCCTTGAACGCCTGTTGCAACTGCCGCAATGACACCCCTGCCACTTGGGAAAGCTCCAGCAAATTCAACGTCTCTTCCGGTGAATCGGCAGCCCACTCCCCGACCCGTTTCATGAGCGTTCGCTCTTCGGTACGACGCTGCAATCCACCGTGATCCAGGCCTATACGTGCGTTGTCGAGGATAAACAGACAATCCTCTAAAAGCTGCCGAGTAAGCGCGTCTTTTTCTTTTGAATCAATGGGTTGCGAAAGCTTCGTGAGAATCGAGCTTAACCAGCGACTGAACAACGCGTTCTGCCCGCCCTTGAGTTGCGTCATGAACAAGCCTTCGAGTTTCGCCAGATCCAGACCTTGCTGACGGACAAACTCCGGGCCGAACACCACGGCGATTTCCTGGTAGTTCTCCGGGGTGATCCAGATGTTGCGGCTGTCTTCATTGAGCAGATACAGCGCGTTGTCACTGCGATCAAAACAGAACGCCAAAGCCCCTTCCGGCGCACTGAAATTCTGCTCGACCCGGGTGTTCATCTGCTCTTCGTAGACCTCGACACCCTGCAGATCCAGATAACGAATCTGCCCGGCGAAATGCCCCGGCGACATCTGTTGGTAATGCTGAACCCAGCCCGGTGTGACGCGGACTTGCTCGGCCACATCGGCGGTGTTGAATGCTTGAACCTGTAGCGGATTGCACGTTGTCATGGGGTGACCTTGCGCACTCTTTTGGTGCGCTTTGGTGCTGCTTAAAGTGGATAGATGGAACCGCAAAGCTCGCCCAAGATAGTCGTCAATGCGCCACAGGGGAAGGGGCGGAAGATGAAACCCGCCCTCCCCGGCGTCTATAAAACCAATAACGAGGTCTTTATGAATGCCCCTTTCGATCAGCTGTTCACTTGGCTGAAAGATCACAAGATTACCGAAGTTGAATGTGTGGTCAGCGACCTGACCGGCATCGCCCGCGGCAAGATCGCACCGACCAACAAGTTCCTCCAGGAGCGAGGCATGCGACTGCCGGAGAGTGTGCTGCTGCAAACGGTAACCGGGGATTTTGTCGACGACGACATTTACTACGACCTGCTCGACCCGGCCGACATCGACATGATCTGCAAACCGGTGAGCGATGCGGTCTACGTGATTCCATGGGCCATCGAGCCGACGGCCATCGTCATCCACGACACCTTCGACAAGTTCGGCAACCCGATCGAACTGTCGCCGCGCAACGTGCTGAAGAAAGTCTTGCAGCTGTATACCGACAAAGGCTGGAAGCCGATTGTGGCGCCGGAAATGGAGTTCTACCTGACCCAGCGTTGCGAAGACCCGGACTTGCCGCTCAAGGCACCGCTGGGTCGTTCGGGCCGCGCTGAAAGTGGCCGGCAGTCGTTCTCCATCGATGCGGCCAACGAATTCGATCCGCTGTTCGAAGACGTCTATGACTGGTGCGAACTGCAAGGTCTGGACCTCGACACGCTGATCCACGAAGACGGCCCGGCGCAGATGGAAATCAACTTCCGTCACGGCGACGCCCTGGATCTGGCCGACCAGATCACCGTGTTCAAACGAACCATGCGTGAGGCGGCGCTCAAGCACAACGTCGCGGCGACGTTCATGGCCAAGCCCATTGGTGACGAACCGGGCAGCGCCATGCACATCCACCAAAGTGTGGTGGACATCGCCACCGGCCAGCCGATCTTCGCCACCGCCGATGGGCAAATGAGCGAGTTGTTCCTGCATTACATCGGCGGTTTGCAGAAGTACATCCCTAAAGTGCTGCCGATGTTCGCCCCCAATGTGAACTCGTTCCGCCGTTTCCTGCCGGACACCTCGGCACCGGTCAACGTCGAATGGGGCGAAGAGAACCGCACCGTTGGTTTGCGTGTACCGACCTCCAGCCCGCAAGCCATGCGCGTTGAAAACCGCCTGCCGGGTGCCGATGCCAACCCGTACCTGGCAATTGCCGCGAGTCTGCTCTGCGGTTACATCGGCATGGTCGAGGGCATCGAGCCTAGCGCTGCGGTACAAGGCCGCGCCTACGAACGCCGCAATCTGCGCCTGCCAATCACCATCGAAGAAGCCCTGACGCAAATGGAAGAGTGCGAGACCGTTGCGCACTACCTGGGCAACAAATTCGTACGCGGCTACGTCGCGGTGAAACGTGCCGAGCATGAAAACTTCAAGCGCGTGATCAGCTCGTGGGAGCGTGAGTTCCTGATGATGAGCGTTTAAGCCCATTCCACAAATCCTCTGTGGGAGGGGGCTTGCTCCCGAAAGCGGTGTGTCAGTCGACACCAATATTGAAAGTGCCAACGCTTTCGGGAGCAAGCCCCCTCCCACAAGGGAAATAGCGAACCACCTGAAAAATCCAATAATTCGAAGAGGTGTCGATATGCGTCTATTGAAACCCGTACTCCCGGTTGCTCTGAGCGTGCTGTTCAGCGCCGTGGCCCACGCCGAACCCCAGGTCAGCGTCTACAACTGGACCGACTACATCGGTGAAACCACCCTCGCCGACTTCCAGGCCAAGACCGGAATCAAGGTGATCTACGACGTTTTCGACTCCAACGAAACCCTCGAAGGCAAGCTGCTCGCCGGTCGCACCGGTTATGACGTCGTGGTGCCGTCCAACCACTTCCTCGCCCGTCAGGTGAAGGCCGGCGCCTTTCTCAAACTGGATCGTTCGCAGTTGCCGAACTGGAAGAACATCGACCCGAAATTACTCAAGCTGCTGGAAAAGAACGATCCCGGTAACTTGCACTCAGTGCCTTACCTGTGGGGCACCAACGGCATCGGTTACAACGTCGACAAGGTCAAGCAGGTCTTGGGCATCGATCACATCGACTCCTGGGCCGTGCTGTTCGAGCCTGAGAACATGAAAAAACTCAGCCAGTGCGGCGTGTCGATGATGGACTCGGCCGACGAAGTTTTCCCCGCCGTACTCAACTACATGGGCATGGACCCTCGTAGTGAAAACCCGAAAGACTTTAAAAAGGCTGAAGCGAAGCTGCTGAGCGTTCGCCCTTACATCACCTATTTCCACTCATCGAAATACGTCTCGGACCTGGCCAACGGCGACATCTGTGTAGCCTTCGGTTACTCCGGCGACGTGTTCCAGGCTGCCAACCGCGCCAAAGAAGCCAAGAACGGCGTGAACATCGCCTACGCCATTCCCAAAGAAGGCGCCAACCTGTGGTTCGACCTGCTAGCCATCCCGGCAGACGCCAGCAACCCGAAAGAAGCCCACGCCTTCATCAATTACCTGCTCGATCCGCAAGTGATCGCCAAAGTCAGCACTTCGGTCGGTTACGCCAACCCGAACCCGGCCGCCAAGCAATACATGGATCAGGACTTGGTCAACAACCCTGAGGTTTATCCCTCGCAGGCCGTGCTCGACAAACTCTACATCTCCTCTACCCCGCCCCAGGCAATCATGCGTCTGATGACCCGTTCCTGGAGCAAAGTGAAGTCCAACAAATGAATCAGTACAGCCAAGAACACGCCCGCTCCTATTACGCCGCTTCAGCGCGGGCGACCACGCCCTACCCGATACTGGACAGTGATCTGAGTGCCGATGTCTGCGTGATCGGCGGCGGGTTCACCGGGGTCAATACCGCCATCGAACTGGCGCAGCGCGGACTCTCGGTGATCCTGATCGAAGCCCGGCGCATTGGCTGGGGCGCCAGCGGGCGCAATGGCGGTCAGTTGATTCGCGGGATCGGCCATGACGTGGAAGGTTTCGCCCGTTATGTCGGTCAGGAAGGCGTGCGCTACTTGCAGCGCTCCGGCATCGATTCAGTGGAGCTGGTGCGCCAGCGCATCGGCGACAACAGCATCGATTGCGATCTGCACTGGGGCTTCTGTGAGCTGGCCAACACGGCCGCGCAATTTGCTGCCTTCAGGGACGAACACGTTGGCCTCGCCGAACTCGGTTACGCCCATGAAACCCGGTTGGTCGGCCCCGAGCAGATCCGCCAGCAAGTGGTCAACGCCGAAGGCTATGCGGGCGGTCTGATCGACATGGGCTCAGGTCACCTGCATCCGCTTGATCTTGTGCAGGGCGAAGCGCGGTTGGCCGCGTCCCTCGGCGTGCGCATCTTCGAGCAGAGTCCGGTGCTGGAAATCATCCACGGCACAACCGTGCAAGTGCGTTGCGCCACCGGCACCGTACGTGCCGGCAGCCTGGTACTCGGTTGCAACGCGCACCTGGATGAGCTCGAAAAACAGCTCAGCGGCAAAGTGCTGCCGGCGGGCAGTTACATCATCGCCACCGAACCGTTGTCCGAGGAACGTGCCGCGAAACTGATCCCGAACAATTTTGCGCTGTGCGATCAGAAGGTCGGGCTTGATTACTACCGTCTCTCGGCGGACCGGCGCCTGCTGTTCGGCGGTGCTTGCCATTATTCCGGACGCGATCCGGCGGACATCGCCGCCTACATGCGGCCGAAGATGCTCAAGGTCTTCCCGCAACTGGCGGACGTGCGCGTCGAATATCAGTGGGGCGGCAAAATCGGCATCACCGCCAACCGCTTCCCGCAGGTTGGCCGACTCAAGCAGCACCCAAACGTGTTCTACGCCCAAGGGTATTCTGGCCATGGCCTGAACGTCACCCACTGGTGCGCGAAACTGCTCGGCGAGGCGATTCATGCCGGTCACAGCCAAGGCATGGACGTGTTCAGCGGCGTGCCGCACATGACCTTCCCCGGCGGCCCGGCCTTGCGTTCGCCGCTGCTGGCACTGGGAATGTTCTGGTATCGGTTACGCGAGATGCTCGGCTGAGGTCTTTCCCTTCCGCACATTTGCTCTATCGCCAAGCACTTCTATATTGATGAAGTGCTTTTGCGTTCCTGACGCTCAGTGCCCAATTATTGAAGGAGGACACGGATGAAGTCGTCAGCCACCGACGAGCCGCGAGCACCAGGCCTGGCGCCGATAAAGACCCGACGCTTCAGTGTGTCATTGGTCTGGATCGTGCCAATCGTTGCGGTGCTGGTGGGGATTTCGCTGGTGGTGCACAACCTTCTGCAGGAAGGGCCGACCATCGCCGTCAACTTCAAGACCGGCAGCGGCCTGGTGGCCAACAAGACCGAGGTCAAATACCGCAACGTGGTGATCGGTCAGGTGACCGATGTCGAACTGAGCGATGACCAGAAAAGCGTCAACGCCACCATCAAACTGGCCAAGCGTGCCGAATCCTTCACCCGCGAAGACTCCCAGTTCTGGGTGGTGCGCCCGCGTATTGGGGCCGGCGGTGTGTCGGGTATCGATACCCTGCTTTCCGGCGACTACATTGGTGCCGATATCGGCCAGTCCAACACCCGAGCCAAACACTTCAAAGGTCTGGAAAACCCACCACCGATCACCTATGGCGAACCCGGCAAGCGCTTCATGTTGCACGCCCCGGATCTCGGTTCGCTGGACATCGGCTCGCCGATCTACTACCGCAAGATCCCGGTCGGTCAGGTCGTCAGCTACGCACTGGCATCTGACGGCAAGGGCGTGGACATCGAAGTCTTCATTCATGCGCCCAACGATGCTTTTGTCACCGAAAACACCCGTTTCTGGAACGCGAGCGGTATTGACGTCAGCGTCGGCGCCAACGGTTTTCAGTTAAAGACCGAATCGTTATCGTCGATGCTGGTCGGTGGTATTGCCTTCCGTGCGCCGGACTACAGCCCCAACGACGTTGCCGCGACCGATGACAAAAACTTCGAACTGTTCGAAGACCAGCAAACCGCCCTTGCCCCACCCAGCGGCAAAGCGCAATACCTGAGCTTGCGTTTCGACCAATCCTTGCGCGGGCTCAAGGTCGGCGCTCCGGTGGAGTTCCTCGGCATAGAGATCGGCCGGGTCGTGGCGATCAATCTGGATTTCGACGCGAACAAAAGCAGCTTCCCGCTGAATGTCGGCATTGTCATATACCCGCAGCGCCTCGGTCTGGCCTACGGAAAAATGCTCAAGACCTTCAAGCACAACCCCGACGACGAAGCTGCCGGCATACGCCTGATCGGCACCTTCATCGACAAGGGCCTGCGTGCGCAAGCCCGCAGCGGCAACCTGCTGACCGGACAGTTGTACATCGCCCTGGACTTCTTCCCGAAAGCCGAAAAAGTCGCGTTTGATCCGACGCAGCGCCCAGTGGTGATTCCGACGGTTCCCGGCAGCCTCGAACAGCTACAGGTCAAACTTGAAGCCATGATCGACAAGCTCAACAAACTCCCGGTCGGCAGCATCGCCAGCAACCTGGACAGCAATCTGGTCGAACTGCGCAAAGGTCTGACCCAGTTCAACGCCAAGACCCTGCCGGGCGTGCAGACCACCCTCGCCGACGTCAGTAAAACCTTGCAGTCCGCCAACTCGACCCTGGCCGAAGATTCGCCGCAGCGCGAAAAACTCAACCAGACCCTCGATGAACTCGCACGCATGTCGCGCTCCTTGCGTGAGCTGTCGGATTATCTGGGCCGTCATCCGGAATCGCTGATTCGCGGGCGCCCCGACAACGCCGCGCCACTGGACCTGAAAGGACCGCCACGCAATTGAGCACAGGAGCTAACCCATGGCTTTACCGCTGAAGATCACCGTGCTCGCTGCGTTCATGTTGCTGGGTGCTTGCCGCAGCGACCCGATCAGCTTTCACACCCTGACGCCGGTGCAACCCGGTAGTCACCGGGCGGGCACACAAATCCCGATTGAAGGGATCACCGTGCCGCCCCAGGTGGATCGTCCGCAAATTGTCGTCCGCGAGGGCAGCAGCGGCCTGGCGATTCTGGAAACCCACTGGTGGGGCGCGAGTCTGGCGGATGAGTTGCGCAGTGCCTTGACCGACCAACTGAGCAACACCAGCGGGCGGGGCACTGTCTCGGTGCGTATCGATGTACAACGCTTCGACTCGATTCCCGGCCAGTACGCGTTAATCGATGCAACATGGCGACTGCGGCCGCTCGGCGATACCGACAACGGCCTGTTGACCTGCCGTTCCACGCTGCAAACGCCGTCAGGCCCGAGTATCGATGAACTGGTCTCGGCCCAGCAGAACAACGTCAAACGTCTGGCTGCCCTGATCAGTCAGACCGCTGGCGATCCGCACAGGTGCCCAGCTTCTTCTTGAGTCAGCGTCACGGTAAAACGACAACCGTTGGGCTCACGGCTGGTGAGTTGCACCTGCCAATGCTGCTGGTTACAGATTCTCTGCACCAATGAAAGCCCCAAGCCGAGGCCCTCTCCACGCTGCTCATCGCCGCGCACGAATGGCTGGAACATCGCATGGTGTTGCTCCTCGGGGATACCGATGCCGCTGTCCTCGACCACAAAGCTGTTTTCGTGGAGGGTCAGGCGGACAAACCCTTGATCGGTGTAGTGCCAGGCGTTGCGCAACAGATTGCCCATGACCGACTGCACAAAGGTCAGGTTGTAGAGCGCCGTTCCTGCGTGTTGCGCGTCGTAGATAAATTCCAGGCCCTTTTCACGAATCAGCCGCCCCCAGACTTCAACCAAAGCATCGGCGACCTCCCTGAGCGAGCAGGCAGATTCAGTGCCGGCTTCCTGTTGCTTGCGGGCCAGCAGCAAGAATGTCTCGACCAACTGGCGCATTTCGTCGCTGGCCCGGGCGATGCGGTTGACTTGCGCCGAGGAGCGCGCGTCCAGTGAAGGGTTGGCCAGCAACAGTTCACAGGAACTGGCGAGCACCATCAGCGGTGTGCGCAATTCGTGGCTGACATCGCTGGTGAAGAGTTTCTCCCGGCTCAGTGTTTGCCTTAACCGGCCCAGCGTCTGATCGAACGACAACGCCAGTTCGCCGACTTCGTCAGCGGCGTAGTCCGGATGCAGAGGCGGAGCCAGTTCAATGAGTTGGTCGCGATGCCTGACCTGGTTCGCCAGACGGATCACCGGGGCCATGACCCGCCGCGCCAGCAGACGGCCCAGCCCAATGGCCAGCAACACGCTGAGCATGAAACCGACAATCACCACAATGAACAGCAATCGCTCGCGCTGCTCAAGGTTTTCCTGGTCCCGCAACAGTACGTATTTTCGCCCGCCAACAGCTTCCACCATCGCGTAGAAGTCATCGCCGTCAAACTGGATCTCCTGAAAGCCCAAAGGCAATGCTGCCAGTTGCGCGGTGAGCGCCATGGCCCCTCGTCCGCCCTCGAAAAAAAACAGCTCACTTTTTTCAGGTTTATGGTTCCAGTGGCTGATGTCATCCATCGCCAGTAACCGGTGCAACCCTCCGCCGAGCGTGGTACGGGTCAAATTGCGCTCGACCACGTGCACGGTGGCGACAATCCCCAGCGCAAACACACCGGCGACCAGGGCGCTCATCGAGGCGAAGACGACCACAATCCGTTTGGTGAGGCTTTGCTTAAAGTCCATTGGGTAGAAATGACTCCACGACTGCTCAGTTCAATCGCAAAAAAAGGGCGCTGCACGGTTGTGTTCATGCTTGCAGCTTTACCGGCACTGGCAACTTTTGTTAAGGGGGCTTCACGAATAAAACAGCAATTGAGTCTGGTTATCAAATAGCCGTTTTAGTTTGTTTGCTGATGCGCTCGCAAATTTTTCACATGTTCTTCACCACACCGCCATGATCATCAGCGCAATGTTCAGCCTCCATTCAAGTAAACAATCGTGAAGCTGGTTTAATCGTCATCCCTCCATTGCACCAGCGAGACTTCAAGTATCTAAACAAGGGGCAGTAACTTGATTGAGTCATTACAACTAAAAAAATCTGCCAAACAATGGCGTTTTCCCCGTCTGCGTCTCTTGCTAACGGCTTTTGGCTTGGTGCTGGTCACCGCGTTGGTCAGCGGTTTTGTCTGGTCGCAGCGTTCCCCAAAGGATTTGGGCAACGCCGCAAGCACCGTCACCGCCGAATGGATGAAAGCCTGGCAGGCTGGAGAAGTTGTCGCATTGGTGCGACATACCGAACGGTGTGACCGGTCAACCAACCTTTGCCTGGGGCCGGCAGACGGCATTACTCAGGTAGGACGTGACGCGGCTGTTGCCGTCGGACAAGGGTTCGTGCGGCTGGGCATGAAACAGGCCGAAGTGTTCAGCAGCCCGCTCACCCGTACCGCTCAAACCGCTCACTCCATGTTCGGCCAGGACGCCATCACTCAGGACTGGCTGGAGGTGTGTGGGCCGACGATGCGCAATGACGTCGTGGCGCACAAGACGGCACGTCATAACCTGGTGCTGATCACCCACAGCGGCTGCATCAGCGATTTTGAAAAGCAGACCGGTTACCCCCACGCGGTGACGGCTCAATACGGCAGTGCATTGTTGGTACGCATAGACCCCCGAGGCGAACTTAAAGTCTTGGGCATTTTGAATGAAAACGCGTGGTCGAAAATCGCCCAGCAATAAACCGATCAATGACTGCAGCAAAAATGAACATCTCTCCGACTTGCCCCTCACTTTGTAATAATTGATTTCGTACATATTTGAACGCTGGACATTCGAGCTTTTTAAGCTTGTCTTAGCAAGGCGAACTTTGTGCTGGAAGCAGAAAAGTTCGCTGAATACAGGAAATGTCTGTCGGACTTAACTTACTTGCATTCATCCACCAATAACACGCTCGCCTCGGATTGTGCCAAGCGCGTTATTGAAACAAACACCCTGCTCTGCCCCAAGGTCCAGTCATGACGTCTGAGAATAATCCACTGCGCCACACTGCCCGCATCTCACCGCTACTCAATGCACCCTCCCTCGCCGAACGCCTGGCGATCCCGGGCCTGATACTCGCCTTCGTGGTGTTTTACCTGCTGCCGCTGATGAGTCACGGCTTGTGGATCCCCGATGAAACCCGTTACGGCCAGATCAGCCAGGAAATGCTGCTGAGCGGCAACTGGGTTGCACCGCATTTCATGGGCATTCGTTATTTTGAAAAACCGATTGCCGGTTACTGGATGATCGCCATCGGTCAGGCGATTTTCGGGGACAACCTGTTCGGCGTGCGGATCGCCTCGGCACTGAGTACCGGCGCAAGCGTCTGGTTGGCCTATCTCATAGCGCGCCGTTTGTGGAATAACCCGCGAATCAGCGCAGCCGTCGCTCTGCTGTACATGAGCTTCGGCCTGGTCGCCGGGCAAGCCGGTTATGCCAATCTCGATCCGCAATTCACGCTATGGGTCAACCTGAGTCTGGTCGCGGTGTGGTTTGCCATCGACAGTTCCACTCCCCGTGCCCGCCTCGGCAGTTGGGCCCTGTTGGGGGTCGCCTGTGGCATGGGCCTGATGACCAAGGGCTTTCTCGCGTTGCTATTGCCGGTGCTGGTCGCCCTGCCCTACATGATCTGGCAACGCCGGTTTGGCGAACTGTTGCGTTACGGCCCGGTGGCGGTGCTGGTCGCAGCCATCGTCAGCGTACCTTGGGCATTAGCCGTTTATTACCGTGAACCGGACTTCTGGCGGTTCTTCTTCTGGCATGAGCACATCCGCCGTTTTGCCGCCGGCGCCGCCGCGCAGCATGCACGTCCGTGGTGGTTCTACCTGCCGCTGCTTTTTGCTTCCAGCCTGCCGTGGGCCGTGCTCCTGCCCTCGACCATCATCCGCACCTGGCGCGAGAGGCACGACCCGAAAATCGCCTTCGTTGCCCTGTGGTTTCTGCTGCCCCTGGCATTTTTCAGCCTGAGCAGCGGCAAACTGCCGACGTACATCATGCCGTGCCTGTTGCCTTTGGCTCTGGTGATGGGGCGCACGGTGATCAACTGGCTGGACGAGCGAAAGGCGGGGGTACTGCGCCTGAACGGCGTGATCAATACCGTGCTGGCGAGTGTTGCGCTGATTGCGCTGCTCTACCTGCAGGCCACCAAAGAGATTTACCAAAATACCGAGATGTTCAGCCTGTCGTTGGCCTACATCGTGCTGATCGGCTGGATCATCGCCAACGCGCTGCAGGTGCTGCGGCCACTGACGTTGTGGGCAATGCCGGCGTTGGGGATAGGCTTGTTGATCGCGCTGCTGCCTGCGGCGATGCCCGCGCAGATCGTCGACAGCAAGATGCCGGATCAGTTTATTGCCGAGCATCAGCAGGCGCTGAGCGAAACCACCTCGCTGCTGAGTAACGACCTCGGTGCGGCGTCAGCCCTGGCGTGGCGCTTGAAACGACCGCAGGTGGATCTGTTCAACACGGTCGGGGAACTCAAGTACGGTCTCGACGACCCGGCCATGGCCTCACGCAAGGTCAGTCTCGACGGCGTCGGCCAGTGGATGACAGAAGCGCGCAAGAAAGGCTCGGTGGGGGTGGTGATGCGGGTCAACAGCGCCCAGGAGTTCCAGGAAATTGAGTTGTTGCCGGTGGACGGCAAGCACTTTCAGCGGGGCAACCTGCAAATTTTCATCTTTGCGCAGAGCCAGCCATGACATCGAGTGCCAATGATCGGCGTGCCTTGCTGATCCTTCTCGCCGCCACCGCGCTGATGTTGCTGCTGGGGCTGGGCAGCCGTGAACTCTGGGGCGCGGAGACCCGCTGGGCCAACATCGCCTTGCAGATGCTGCAAAGCGGTGACTATTTCGACCCGTATCTCAAAGGCGATCCGTACTACGACAAGCCGCTGCTGTCGTATTGGCTGATCACCGCTTCAGCCTGGCTGATGGGCGGTTTGGGGCACTGGTCGTTACGGTTGTCTTCGGTCATCGCGGCATGGCTGAGTGTTTGGCTGGTGTATCTGATCGGCGAGCAGCTATTTCGCAAAGGCACGGGATTGATCGCCGGGTGGATGCTCGCCACGACCTTCTATTTTGTTTTCTGGGCGCGGGTCGCCACCGCCGACATCCTGACGGTGTGCGGCGTACTGGCTGCGTTCTGGTGGTATTGGCGCGGGCCGGAGGACACCCGGCTCTGGCGTTACGTCGTCTTCTTCGGGCTGCTGTCGCTGACGTCGCTGTTCAAGGGGCTGATCGGATTCATCCTTCCGGGCCTGCTGCTGTTGCCGCACCTGCTCAGCGAAGGCCGCTGGAAACGTCATTTGAATGGACGTCTGGCGGTAGCGCTGGTGATCGCCGGGGCGTTTTACATGCTGCCGTTCCTGCTGTCCCACCTTTATGGCGCGGCGAATTACAGCCAAAGCGGTCTGGGCCTGGTACTGCGTGAAAACGTCGTGCGGTTCTTCGAGCCGTTCGACAACATGGGCCCGATTTACACTTATCTGCTCTATCTGCCGGTTTATACGTTGCCATGGGCGCCGTGCTGGATCATTGCGCTGTGGGTCGCCGCGCGGCGCTGGCGCCACATCGAACCCGACACCCGTTGGCTGATCCAGGGCCTGGCCCTACTGATGCTGTTTTTCACCGCCAGTGGCAGTCGCCGCAGTTACTACGTACTGCCGCTGGTACCTTTCGCGCAACTGCTCGGTGCGTGGTGGATCACGCGGCGCATGGCGGCGCGCAATACCCAGGGGCGCGGATGGACGAGAGGATTCGCTGCGGCCACCGTCGTGCTGGTCGCCGTGCTCGGCGTCATCTATCCATGGACCAATAGCGGTGGCGGTGCGATTCGCTTTGGCGAAACCGTGCGCGAGCAGGCCAGCCTGCAGGCGCCACTCAATCAGTGGCGCATGGTGATGGTCGAGGTCGACAACAAAGTGCCGATGTACCTGCAAACCGGTGGCGCGCCCTTCTACTATGTGCCGCAAAGCCGTGATTTTCCGCGCACCGGCAGTTCGGCGCAGATGATGGCGTGGCTGGAACGCACCAGCGGCGAGCACTGGAATCCGCAACGCACAATCATCGTTGCCCAGTACCGCAAAGGCGACCCATTGCCGCTCCAATACCTGAGCGCCGATCACCAGATCGTCACCACCACCCCCACGCGTGGCGAGCAGTTTTTCCACGGGCGCACAGACCAAAGCATCGCGTACATCCCCAATCACTCCTGAATAACCTGACGTTGAATGACGCACGGCAATCGTGCGTCTGCGACGCCGCTGGCAATCTGAATAGAAATGACATGTATTAACGGTGCGTTTGACGTTTTTTTCTCATTTGTTTCTCTACATTGCCGACGGCCCAACATATGCAAATCATTCGCATTGAAGTCTGCGCGCGAGTGCTTGCCCATAACGTCTGAAAATCAGGAGCGTTCTCGTCATGAATCCACAGTTTCCGTCCTTTCTGAAGCGCGCGTTGCTCGCCACCGCCCTGCTCGGTGCGGGCCAGACGTTCGCCGCTGATAGCGTTGGCCTGCTGGTCTACAACGCACAGCACGAAAGCCTGACCAAGGCCTGGGTCGCCGGGTTCACTCAAGAGACCGGTATTCCCGTGACGATTCGTAATGGCGATGACACCGAGATGGGCAATCAGCTCGTACAGGAAGGCTCGGCCTCACCGGCAGACGTGTTCCTCACCGAGAACTCACCGGCGATGGTGCTGGTCGACAACGCCAAACTGTTCGCCCCCGTAGCGCCGAAAACGCTGGAACAAGTGGATTCGGCGTACCGCCCGGCCCACGGGCGTTGGGTCGGTATCGCAGCGCGTTCGACGGTGTTCGTCTACAACCCGGCCAAACTGGCGGAAAAAGACTTGCCCAAATCCCTGCTCGATCTGGCAGAACCCGGCTGGAAAGATCGCTGGGCCGCCTCCCCTGCCGGTGCCGACTTCCAGGCGATCGTCGCCGCCGTACTTGAGCAGAAAGGTGAAGCCGCCACGCTCGATTGGCTCAAAGGCATGAAAGCCAATGCCTCCGTGTATCGCGGCAACAGCGCCGTGCTCAAAGCGGTGAACGCCGGGCAGATCGACAGCGGCGTGATCTATCACTATTACAGCTTCGTCGATCAGTCCAAAACCGGCGAAAACAGCAAGAACACCCAACTGCATTACTTCAAACATCAGGATCCGGGTGCATTCGTGAGCATTTCCGGCGCAGGCGTGCTGGCCTCCAGCCAACACCAGGAGGAGGCCCAGCAGTTCCTCAACTACATCACGGGCAAACAAGGTCAGGAGATTCTGCATAGCGGCAATTCGTTTGAATACGCCGTGGGCAAAGGCGCACCGTCCAATGCGAAGCTGACGCCGCTGAAAGATCTGGATGCGCCCAAAGTCGATGCGTCGAAACTCGACAGCCAAAAAGCCGTCGAGCTGATGACCCAGGCAGGACTGCTGTAAGTGCTGCCGCAAACCTTACCTGCACAAGTTGCCGCGACCACGGGTGCCCACCGCCCGCGCAGAGCCCGCGCCCTGACGGGGCGTCGGGGCTCGTGGGTGGTCGCCCTGGCGATTGGGGTTTCATTGTTGTCGCTGCTACCGATTGCGTTTGTGGTCGGTGTGTCGTGGGCCACGGGTTGGGCGACCATCGAAGCGTTGGTGTTTCGCCCTCGGGTAGCCGAGTTGTTGATCAACACTGTGCTGCTGGTGTTGATCACTCTGCCGCTGTGCATCGTGATCGGCACCGCGCTCGCGTGGCTGACTGAGCGCACTAACCTGCCCGGTCGGCGCTTTTGGTCCTTATTGGCCGTCGCGCCGCTGGCGGTGCCGGCGTTCGTTCACAGTTATGCGTGGGTCAGTCTGATTCCATCGATTCACGGACTGCCGGCCGGTGTGCTGGTCTCGGTGATCGCCTATTTCCCGTTTCTTTATCTGCCGATTGCGGCAACGTTGCGTCGACTTGATCCGGCCATTGAAGACGTCGCCGAATCCCTGGGTCTCAAACCGTGGGCGGTGTTTTTCAGGGTGGTATTGCCGCAGTTGCGCCTGGCGATTTGCGGCGGTGCCTTGCTGGTCGGCCTGCATTTGCTCGCCGAATACGGCCTCTACGCGATGATCCGTTTCGACACCTTCACCACGGCTATTTTCGATCAGTTCAAATCGACCTTTAACGGCCCGGCGGCAAACATGCTGGCCGGGGTTCTGGCGCTGTGTTGCCTGGCGATGCTGACGGTCGAATCTGCCGCCCGTGGTCAGGCGCGTTATGCCCGCGTGGGTTCAGGCAGTGCGCGTGAACAACGCACGGTGCATTTGGGCCGCGGCATCGTTGCACTCGGGCTGACCCTGCAAACCGTGATCGCTCTGCTCGCCCTCGGTGTGCCTTTACTGACGTTGGGGCGTTGGCTCGTCACTGGCGGCGTTGAGGTCTGGCAAGGCGGTGAGTTGTTGCCCGCTTTACTGCAAACCCTGTCATTGGGCGTGGCCGGTGCATTGTTGACCAGCCTGGCGGCAATTCCGATTGCCTGGCTGTCGATCCGCGCACCGGGCAGGTTGCAGCGCCTGCTTGAAGGCTGCAACTACATCACCAGTTCGCTGCCAGGAATCGTTGTGGCGCTGGCGTTGGTGACGATCACTATCCATTTCGCCCGGCCGATCTACCAGACCACCATCACTGTGCTGCTGGCCTATCTGCTGATGTTCCTGCCACGGGCTCTGGTCAGCCTGCGTGCCGGTTTCGCCCAAGCGCCGGTGGAGTTGGAAAACATCGCGCAAAGCCTCGGCCGCTCGCCGTTACGCGCATTGTTGCTGATCACCTTGCGCCTGGCCGCACCGGGCGCAGCGGCAGGTGCCGCGTTGGTGTTTCTGGCGATCACCAATGAACTGACGGCGACCCTGCTGCTCGCACCCAACGGCACGCGGACATTGGCCACTGGCTTCTGGGCCATGACCAGCGAAATCGACTACGCCGCTGCGGCGCCTTATGCACTGTTGATGGTGCTGCTGTCGCTGCCGCTGACGGCCATTCTCTATCACCAATCCAGGCGCACCGCTGGCCGATGAACGCACTCGAACTGATTTCCCTGAGCAAATCCTTTGGCGCACAGAAAGCGCTGGATAACATCTGTCTGTCCGTCCCCACCGGCAGCCGCACGGTCATCGTCGGCCCTTCCGGCTCCGGCAAAACCACGTTGCTGCGAATGATCGCCGGATTCGAATTTCCTGATGCCGGCAGCCTGTTGCTTAACGGTCAGGTGCTGGTAGACAGCACTCATGCGGTGCCGGCGTATCAACGTCAGATCGGCTACGTGCCGCAGGACGGCGCACTGTTTCCGCACATGACCGTCGCCGCCAACATCGGCTTTGGGCTGACGCTGACGGGTGAGGCTCGAAATGAACGCATCGCACAGCTGATGGACAGCGTATCGCTGGAGGCCAACATGGCGGGTCGATGGCCCCACGAATTGTCCGGCGGCCAGCAACAAAGGGTTTCACTCGCCCGGGCACTGGCCCAGCAGCCCCGACTGATGCTTCTCGATGAGCCGTTTTCTGCCCTTGATACCGGCCTGCGCAGCGCCATGCGCAAAATGGTCGCGCGGCTGCTCGAAGACGCTGGCGTCACCACGATCCTGGTCACCCATGACCAGGGTGAGGCGTTGTCGTTTGCCGATCAATTGGCGGTCATGCGTGCCGGGCGTCTGGTGCAATCCGGGCATCCCATGGATCTCTACCGATACCCGGACGATGAGCAGACCGCGCATTTTCTCGGCGAAGCCGTCGTGATGCCGGCGCGGATCGAATTCGGTTGGGCCCATTGCGAGCTGGGCGCGGTGCCGGTCAACAGCGACGGTTTCATCGGCAATGCACAGATCATGTTGCGCCCCGAGCAATTGCAGTTGTCCGACGCCATGACCAGCACCAAAGGCTGTCATGCGGTGGTCACTGAGCGGGAGTTCGCGGGTAACACCTGCACATTGACGGTCGAACTACGCGCAGAAACCAGCCATGGCCCTGGCCGTTCACTGTTGGTGCGCAGCTCCGGCATGCACGCGCCGCCGGCCGGTAGCGAGGTTCATCTGTCGGTACTCGGCGCGGCCCATGTGTTGGCGATGGCCTGATCACAGATCGAAGCGATCCACCGCACGCCGCCGCTCGTTGTCATCACGCACGTCGTAGTTGGCGGTCGTCTGGATATTGCTGTGGTGCGCCAGTTTCTGTGCAATCGACAGATCATGTTCTTCGATGACGCGGGTGATGAATGAGCGCCGGAAGTCGTGGGGCATGATTTTTACCCCGACCTGCGTGCCACGCTGACGGGCGATGTAATAGATCGCGTGTTTAGTGATGCGCTCGCGGGTGATATGGCTGCCACGGCGGATGCGGTTGAACAGAAACGCATCGTCGCTCTCGCCTTCCTTGAGTTGCGAACGGCGCAATTCCAGCCATGCATTGAGCTTGGCAAACGCCCAAGCGGGGGCGTACTTGATCAGTTGCTTGTTGCCCTTGCCCACCACGGTCAGGCTGCGCTCGCTGAAGTCGACCTGATTCAGATCCAGGTCCACCGACTCTGACTTGCGCATGCCGGTGCCGTACAGCAACGCAATCACCGCCGCGTCGCGCAGCCCTTGCGGACGAGGGTCGGCGGCGCAGACTTCCATCAACTCATGGATCAGCGTGCGCTTTAGATTTCGGCCCTGAGACAGTCGCGTGCCGGCAATACCTTTTACCGAACGCATCTTTAACAGGTGATCCTGACTAATCAGGCTCATGCGCCAGGCTTCGTTCATGACGCCGCGCACGGCATTTACATAAAGCGAAGACGTATTCGGCGCATAGTTGTCTTCGCGCAATGCCGCGACTAACGCAACAACATCTTCCGGTTGTAAAGCGTGCCAGGGAATCTCCTCGACATTCATGTCTTCGAAGCCGAGACGGTCAGCGGCGTCCTGCAGAACATAGCGCATGGTCAGTTGGCTGGAGGGGGCCAAGCGCGCCAGATACAGAGACATCGGGTTGGTTTTTGGCGGTTCTGTCGGTGTAAGGGGTAAGTCAATCAAACGAAATGCCTTGAGTAAAAACTGTTCAATACAACAACTTTAAAATGTAATGTTTTTAATATAAGCCGATTAATTCCGTAAGACTTTTCCTGCAAAAAAATCAATAAAAGGCAGAAGTCTGAACAGTGGCTTAATGAACTTTAGATAAATGAATCGCCGACTACTTTTTCATATTCCTTTCACAAAATCGGGCATAACCTTAAGCCCGATAGAGCCAGCGGCGGCAGCGAACAAACTGCCGGGCGAGGCTCGAAAAGTCAACCAAAGCCCGACGTCAGGTTGTTCTAACAACCCGTTGATGCAGAAAAGAATTCTGCGTCTAGGCTGGTACTGGATCCGATGAAAATCGTGAGGCTTTCTTTTTTTTCGCATTGAGGTGCCCATGAGTCAGGCGTTTCTCCCCTTCTCCCGCCCGAGTATCGGCGATGAAGAAATTGCAGCCGTCGAGCAAGTATTGCGCTCGGGCTGGATCACCACCGGACCGAAAAACCAGGCACTTGAAGAACAGTTCGCCCAATACGTGGGGTGCCATCATGCCGTGGCACTGTCTTCGGCTACCGGCGGGATGCATATTACGTTGCTGGCGTTGGGCATCGGCCCTGGCGATGAAGTCATTACGCCGTCGCAAACCTGGGTGTCGACCGCCAACATGATCTCGCTGATCGGCGCCAAACCGGTGTTTGTCGACGTCGACCGCGACACCTTGATGACCGACGTTGCGCGCATCGAAGCGGCCATCACCCCACGCACCAAAGCGATTATTCCGGTGCATTACGCCGGTGCCGCGTTCGATCTCGATCCGCTATACGCCCTGGCCGACAAGCACGGTATCGCAGTGATCGAAGACGCGGCCCATGCCGCCGGCACCCGCTACAAGGGCCGCCACGTTGGCGCGCAAGGCACAGCCATCTTTTCCTTCCATGCGATCAAGAACATGACCTGCGCCGAAGGCGCGATGTTCGTCACCGACGATGAAGCCCTGGCCAGTCGCGTGCGCATGCTCAAATTCCATGGTCTGGGCGTCGATGCCTACGACCGCCTGACCGGTGGGCGCAAGCCACAGGCGCAAGTGATGGAGCCGGGTTTCAAATACAACCTGGCCGACATCAACGCAGCGATTGCATTGGTGCAGTTGCAGCGCCTCGACGCGATCAACGCCCGCCGTACCGAGTTGGCTACTGCCTACCGACAAAAACTTGAAGGCCTGCCGGTGCAGCCACTGGCCGTGCCCGACTACGCGCAACAGCACGCCTGGCACCTGTTCATCCTGCGCATCGACAGCGAGCGTTGCGGCATGGACCGCGAAGCCTTCATGAAAGGTTTGCAGGATCAGGGCATCGGCACCGGTATCCATTTTATCGCCACCCACCTGCACACCTGGTATCGCCAGCGTGACCCCGACCTGTACCTGCCCAACACCGAATGGAACTCGGCGCGGCTGTGCTCGATTCCGCTGTTCCCCGACATGACCGATCAAGACCTTGATCGCGTGGTCGGCGCCATCGCCACCCTAATGGACAAACGCCTGTGAAACCTTACCCAATCCGTTGCGTGTCGATCGTTATCCCGGTCTACAACGAACAGGAGAGCCTGCCGGAACTGCTGCGCCGCACCGAAGCGGCCTGCCGGCTGCTGCGTCACGACTTTGAAATTGTCCTCGTGGACGATGGCAGTCGCGACGACTCCGCCATGCTTCTTGAAGAAGCCGCCACCCGCGAAGACAGCCCGTTTGTGGCGGTCATCCTCAACCGCAACTACGGCCAGCACGCGGCAATCATGGCCGGTTTCGAACAGTGCAAGGGCGACGTGGTCATCACCCTCGACGCCGACCTGCAGAACCCGCCAGAAGAAATCCCGCGACTGGTGGCCGAAGCCGAAAAGGGTTACGACGTGGTCGGCACCGTGCGCGGCAACCGTCAGGACTCGGCCCTGCGCCGCTATCCGTCGAAGCTGATCAACCTCGCCGTGCAACGCTCAACCGGCGTCGCCATGAGCGACTACGGCTGCATGCTGCGCGCCTACCGCCGCACGATCATCGACGCGATGCTCGCCTGCCGCGAACGCAGCACGTTCATTCCGATTCTGGCCAACAGCTTCGCCCGCCACACCACGGAAATCGTCGTCGCCCACGCTGAGCGTGAGCATGGCGATTCGAAGTACAGCCCGATGCGCCTGATCAACCTGATGTTCGACTTGATCACCTGCATGACCACCACACCGCTGCGTTTGCTGAGCATTGTCGGCTTCGCGATGGCTGGGCTGGGCGTGCTGTTTGCGGTGGCGTTGATCGTACTGCGGCTGGCCTTCGGCGCCGGTTGGGCCGGTGACGGCACGTTCGTGCTGTTCGCCGTGCTGTTCGTGTTCACCGGCGGCCAGTTCATCGGCATGGGCCTGCTCGGCGAATACCTGGGCCGCATGTACAGCGATGTGCGCGCCCGCCCGCGTTTCTTCATTGAAAAAGTGTTGCGCAGCCACGCTGATAGCCCGGCGCCTGCCGTCACTGTTGATGGTCTCTCTTCTTCCTCTACTACCGGTCAGGTTCACTCATGAGTGCAAAAACTGTTGTCTTCGCTTACCACGATATTGGCTGCGCCGGCATTCAAGCCCTGCTCGACAGCGGCTTTGACATCGCAGCGGTGTTCACTCACGCCGACGACCCGAAAGAAAACGCCTTCTACAGTTCTGTGGCGCAACTGTGCGCCAACAAAGGTATCCCGGTTCACGCGCCGGAAGACGTTAACCACCCACTGTGGATCGAGCGCATTGCCAAACTCGACCCTGAGTACATTTTCTCGTTCTACTACCGCAACCTGCTGAGCGAGCCGCTGCTGGCCCTCGCCAAAAAAGGCGCGTTCAACCTGCATGGTTCATTGTTGCCGCGCTACCGTGGCCGCGCTCCGGCGAACTGGGTGCTGGTCAACGGCGAAACCGAAACCGGGGTGACCCTGCACCGCATGGTCAAACGTGCCGATGCCGGTGCCATCGTTGCTCAGCAACGCGTCGCCATCGAACGCAGCGACACCGCATTGAGCCTGCACGGCAAACTGCGCACTGCCGCCGCTGATCTGTTGCGCGACACCTTGCCAGCCATGCTGCAAGGCAAGATCAGCGAAACGCCGCAAGACGAATCCAAAGCCACAGTGTTTGGGCGTCGTACGCCGGCGGACGGCAAACTGGTCTGGGCGAAGCCGGCCGAGCAACTGTTCAATCTGACTCGCGCCGTGACTCAGCCATATCCGGGCGCTTTCTGCGCCGTGGGCGAACACAAACTCATCGTCTGGAGTGCCGAAGTCGTCAAAGGCAACGAAGGCCAGGCCCCGGGCCGGGTGATCAGTGTCGATCCGCTGCGCATTGCCTGCGGTGAAGATTCGCTGGTGATCCTCTCCGGTCAGCGCAACGACAACGGTCTGTTCCTCAGTGGCCCGCAACTGGCCAACGAATTGGGTCTGGTCGACGGCTCGTTGCTGCGCGGCGCTGAATCCGGTCGTGGGCCACGCCGTACTCGCGTGCTGATTCTGGGCGTCAACGGTTTCATCGGTAATCACCTGTCCGAGCGCCTGCTGCGTGATGATCGCTACGAGGTCTACGGTCTGGACATCGGCTCGGATGCCATCGACCGTCTGCGCAGTCATCCGCACTTCCACTACGTTGAGGGCGACATCAGCATTCACTCCGAGTGGATCGAGTACCACATCAAGAAGTGCGACGTGGTGCTGCCACTGGTGGCCATCGCCACGCCGATCGAATACACCCGCAATCCGCTGCGCGTGTTCGAACTCGACTTCGAAGAAAACCTGAAACTGGTGCGCTACTGCGTCAAGTACAACAAGCGCGTGATCTTCCCGTCGACGTCGGAAGTCTATGGCATGTGCCAGGACAAGAATTTCGACGAAGACACGTCAAACCTGATTGTTGGCCCGATCAACAAACAGCGCTGGATCTATTCGGTATCCAAGCAACTGCTGGACCGGGTGATCTGGGCTTATGGCGCCAAGGGCCTGAACTTCACCCTGTTCCGCCCTTTCAACTGGATGGGGCCGCGCCTTGATCGTCTGGATTCGGCGCGTATCGGCAGCTCCCGTGCAATCACCCAACTGATCCTCAACCTGGTGGAAGGCACGCCGATTCGCTTGTTCGACGGTGGCGAGCAGAAACGCTGCTTCACTGACATCGCCGACGGCGTCGAAGCACTGGCGCGGATCATCGATAACGACAACGACGCCTGCAACGGCCAGATCATCAACATCGGCAACCCGGACAACGAAGCGAGCATCCGTCAGTTGGGCGAAGAGCTGCTGCGTCAGTTCGAAGCCCACCCGCTGCGCGACAACTTCCCGCCGTTCGCCGGTTTCCGCGACGTCGAGAGCAAGGCGTTCTACGGTGCCGGTTATCAGGACGTCGAACACCGCAAACCGAGCATTGCCAACGCCAAGCGCCTGTTGAACTGGGAGCCGACCGTTGAGATGCGCGAGACCATTGGCAACACGCTCGACTTCTTCTTGCGCGAGGCCATGCTCGAAATCGCGGAGAGCTGCGATAAAGAGGCACGCTGATGCAGGCAGGTCTTCGTATCGATGTCGACACCTACCGCGGCACCCGTGAAGGTGTGCCGCGACTGTTGGAGATGCTCGACGAGGCGCAGGTCAAGGCAACGTTTTTCTTCAGTGTCGGCCCGGACAACATGGGCCGGCATCTGTGGCGCCTGATACGCCCGCAGTTCCTCTGGAAAATGCTGCGTTCCAACGCTGCCGGCCTGTACGGCTGGGACATTCTGCTGGCCGGCACTGCCTGGCCCGGCAAACCGATTGGCCGCGATCTCGGGCACCTGATGCGTCAGGCCCGGGACGCCGGTCATGAAGTCGGTCTGCACGCCTGGGATCACCATGGCTGGCAGGCCAATGCCGGGCGTTGGAGCGACAAGCAACTGAGCGAGCAGATTCGTCAGGGTGTCGACACCTTGAGCGACATTCTTGGGCAGAAGATTGAATGTTCGGCCGCCGCCGGTTGGCGTGCGGACGAGCGCGTGATCGAGGCCAAGCAAGCTTTCGGCTTTCGCTACAACAGCGATTGCCGTGGGCAGCGGATGTTCCGCGCGCTGTTGGCTGACGGCACACCGGGCACGCCACAGATACCGGTGGACTTGCCGACCTTCGACGAAGTCGTCGGCCCGAGCGTGGCTGCGCAGGACTTCAATGCGTACATCCTCGATCGCTTGCGCCCGGAAAACCTCAACGTCTATACCATTCATGCCGAAGTAGAAGGGATTCTGATGGCTCAGGATTTTCGTCAATTGCTGGCCGAGGCACGCCAGCGAAACATCGAGTTCAACCCTTTGGGCAACTTGTTGCCCGAGTTCCTCAACACCTTGCCCGTGGGCCGCGTAGAGCGCGGCGCCCTCGACGGCCGTGAAGGCTGGCTGGGAGTGCAAGGCGCATGACTCAACGCTGGACATTGCCGCTGCTGTTGCTGGTTTTTTTCCTGCTCGCTTATTTGCTGCCGCTGGGCACTCACGGTTTGTGGATTCCAGACGAGACCCGCTACGCACAAATCAGCCAGGACATGCTCCTGAGCGGCAACTGGGTGTCGCCGCACTTCATGAGCCTGCGCTATTTCGAGAAGCCGATTGCCGGGTACTGGATGATCGCGCTGGGTCAGGAGCTGTTCGGGCAAAACCTGTTCGGCGTGCGCTTTGCCTCGGCATTGAGCACCGGTTTGAGCGTGTTGCTGTGCTTCTTGATCGCTCGGCGCTTGTGGAACGAGCCGCGCAAAAGCTTTGTCTGCGCCCTGCTCTACATGAGTTTCACAATCGTTGCCGGGCAGGCCGGTTACGCCAACCTCGATCCGCAATTCACTTTCTGGGTCAACTTGAGCCTGGTCGCGCTGTGGTTTGCCGTCGACAGTCACACCGGCGGCAAGCGCCTGGCCGCTTGGGCGTTGTTGGGACTGGCCTGCGGCATGGGGTTCATGACCAAGGGTTTTCTCGCCTGGCTGCTGCCGGTGCTGATCGCCTTGCCGTGGATGCTCTGGCAAAAACGTTGGCGTGAATTGCTGATGTACGGCCCGGTGGCGATTGCTGTCGCGATCATCGTCAGCCTGCCGTGGGTGCTCTCGGTGCATGCGCAAGAGCCGGATTACTGGCGGTTCTTCTTCTGGCACGAACACATCCGTCGCTTTGCCGGTGACGATGCCCAGCACGATGCGCCGTGGTGGTTTTACCTGCCGCTGCTGGTGGCATTCAGTCTGCCGTGGGTTGGCCTGTTGCCGACGGCGTTCAAGCAGGCTTGGCAAACCCGCGCTCAGCCCCAAGTCGTGTTCCTGCTGCTGTGGCTGCTGATGCCGCTGCTGTTTTTCAGCTTGAGCAACGGCAAGTTGCCGACTTACATCCTGCCCTGCCTGCTGCCGATGGCGTTGCTGCTCGGTCATGCGCTGGCCGACCGTTTACGTCTTGAGCAAGGCCGGGCGCTGAGCATCAATGGTCTGCTGAACCTATTGTTGGGGCTGGTGACGCTGATCGCAGTGGTCTACCTGCAATTGAAAAAACCGCTGTACGACCACGAATTGCACAACATGGTGCTGGTGTTCATTGCCCTGACCGGCTGGATCATCGCCAACCTGCTGCAAGCCTTCCGTCCTCTGCAATGCTGGGCGGCACCGGCGTTCGGCAGCCTGTTGCTGATTGGCGTGTTGCCGGCCGCGCTGCCCAAATCGGTGGTCGCCAACAAGATGCCCGATCAGTTCATCCGTCATCACGTCACTGAACTGGCACAAACCACGCACTTGTTGAGCAACGATCTGGGCGCGGCCTCGGCCCTCGCCTGGCGCCTGAAACGCCCGCAGGTCGCGCTGTACAACACGATAGGCGAACTGAAATATGGCCTTGCCTATCCTGACGGCATTCAACAACGGGTCGATTCCGATCAAGTGCAACAGTGGATGCACGAGGCTCGCCGCAGCGGTTCGGTCGGCGTGGTGATGCGCGTCAAGGGGCAGGAAGAACTGGACGAAATCGACAAACTGCCCAAGGACGGCATCCGTTACGAGCAGGGCAATCTGGTGATCATGATCCTACCCAAGGAGGCGTCATGAGCCTGTTGCTGCTATTGGTCGCGTGCCTGCTGACCTGTCTGGGTCAGGTGGCGCAAAAATACGCGGTGGAGAGTTGGCGCGGCGTTGATTCGTCCTGGGCTGAAAAACTGCGTTCGCCGTGGTTGTGGCTTGCACTTTTGGCGCTGGGCAGTGGCTTGCTGGTCTGGCTGTTGGTATTGCAGCGTCTGGAAGTCGGCATTGCCTACCCGATGCTCAGCCTCAACTTCGTGCTGATCACGTTGATCGCCCGCTTCGTTTTCCGCGAACACATTGACCGCCGGCATTGGCTGGGGGTAGCGCTGGTGATCGGCGGTGTCGTACTGCTGGGGCAACAATCATGAGCCAACGTCGTGGGATCGCCTTCGCCATGAGCAGCGTGTTGCTGGTCAGCGCGGCGCAACTGGGCATGCGCTGGAGCATGACGCGCCTGCCAGCGCCTGAGCAATGGCTGGCGCTGGACGGCGTCGACCTGCACGCATTGGCGGTCGTGTTCACGGCCATTTTCGCCTACGCCCTGTCGATGCTGTGCTGGCTCGCTGCGCTGCGCGATCTGCCATTGGGCCGCGCGTATTCACTGCTGAGCATCAGCTATGCGCTGGTGTACCTGCTGGCGGCCAGTCTGCCGCTGTTCAACGAATCCTTCAGTTTCACTAAATCACTGGGCGTGGCGCTGGTCATGCTCGGGGTCATCACCATTAACACTCGTCCGGCTCGTGCGCCCGAATTCAGGAGTGCTCCATGAAAATCACAGTGTTTGGAAGCGGTTACGTCGGTCTGGTACAAGCGGCTGTGTTGGCCGAGGTCGGGCATGACGTCGTGTGCATGGACGTCGACCAGAAGAAGGTCGATCTGCTCAAGCAAGGCCATGTCAGCATCTTCGAACCGGGGCTGGCCAGCCTGGTGCGCGAAGGTCTGGATTCGAAACGCCTGCAATTCACCACCGATGAACAACTCGCCGTGCAACACGGTCGCGTTGCGTTCATCGCGGTCGGCACGCCGTCCCGTGAGGACGGCTCGGCCGACCTGCGCTACGTGCTGTCAGTCGGTGACGCGATTGCCCGTCATCGTGAGCACCCCCTGATCCTGGTGGAGAAATCCACGGTACCGGTGGGCACCGGCGACAGGCTGCGCGCGCACCTCGAAAAGGCGCTGGTCAAGGCGGGTCGGCTGCTGCAGTTCGATATCGTCTCCAACCCGGAGTTTCTCAAGGAAGGCTCGGCCGTTGCCGACTGCCGCCGTCCGGACCGCATCGTCATCGGCTGTGAAGGTGACGAAGTGCGTGACGTGATGCGCGATCTGTACTCGCCATTCAACCGCAACCATGACCGCATCATGTTCATGGACCTGCGCAGCGCCGAGCTGACCAAGTACGCCGCCAACTGCATGCTGGCGACGAAGATCAGCTTCATCAACCAGATCGCCGAACTCGCCGAACACCTGGGCGCCGATATCGAGTCGGTCCGTCAGGGCATCGGCGCCGATACGCGTATTGGCTACCACTTCATCTACCCGGGCTGCGGTTATGGCGGTTCGTGCTTCCCCAAGGACATGCGTGCGCTGATCCACAGTGCCGAAGAGGCGCATTGCTCCAGCGACTTGTTGCAAGCGGTCGAGGCGATCAACCAGCGGCAGAAGCACAAGTTGTTCGAGCGCATCAACGCGTTCTACAAAGGTGATCTGCGCGGCAAGACCTTCGCCCTCTGGGGCTTGGCGTTCAAGCCCAACACCGACGACATGCGCGATGCGCCGAGCCGGGTTTTGCTTGAAGAGTTGTGGGCCGCCGGTGCCAGCGTGCGTGCGTTCGACCCCGAAGCCATGCAGGAAACCCAGAACCTGTACCCCAACGAACTGAAACTGATGCTCATGGGCACACCGGAATCGGTATTGCCGGGTGCTGATGCGCTGATCATCTGCACCGAATGGCAGCAATTCAAGGCGCCGGATTTCGACTTGATCAAACAGCGCCTCAATTCCCCAGTGATCTTCGACGGACGCAACCTGTACGACGCTGACCGTCTGGCACGTAACGGTTTCCACTACTTCCCGATGGGCCGTGGTGAATCGCGCACATTGCCGATCCCGCTGCAACAGTGGCCTCACACGTCAGACGTCGCTTGATCACGTTGTCGCCTGCCATCCGCCAACAGTCCCTGATCGCGGGACTGTTGGCATTTTTGTTATTTGTCGCTGGGGTCTACGGGCAGGCCCCTATCGGTTTTGACTCGCGTTTTGTGCTGTTCGCTCAGGAGATGCTGCGCCACGGGCCGACGGTGTTTCCCACGACGTATGGTCAGCCGTATGCCGATTACTCGGCGCTGTCGACGCTCTTTATCTGGTGTTTGTCGTTGCCGTTCGGTGCGGTCAATGCGTTCACTGCATGGGCACCGAGTGCCGTCGCCGGCGCGGTGATCGTGACACTGATGTACCGGCTCTTGGCGCCCTACTCGCGCCGTTGGGCGCTTATCAGCATTTTGTTGCTGATGCTGACCGGCACTTTTGTCACCGAAGTGCGTGCTGTGTCTCAGGACTTGATGCTCGCCGCCGTGGCTTTTGCGGTGTTCTACCTCGGTTATGCCCATGAACATTTCGGCGGCGAACGTCGTTGGCCGCTGATTTTCGTGCTGCTGTTGCTCGGCTTCGGCATTCGCGGGCCGATCGGGTTGGTGGTCCCGACCGGAATGCTATGCAGTTATTACCTGCTCAACCGACAGTGGTCGCGGTTGTTCGTGTTTGGTCTGTTGGCCTCAGTGCTGCTGGTGGCGTGTGTGGGCCTGCTGCTGTGGTTTGCCAGACTCTGCGGCGGGCCAGTATTTATGCAGGACGTGATTCGCATGCAGTTCATGGGGCGCATGGACGGCAGCGAAGGCGTCAGCGGTTCGCTGTATTACTTCACCAGTTCGCTGGGCAACTATGCGCTGGCATATCCCTTGGCCTTACTGGCGTTGGCGGCTGCTTGGCTGAGCAAACCACAGCAGCGCGGGCCGGCCTTGCGGCTGGTGCAGTATTGCGCGGCGGCCGGGCTGATCGTGATGGTCGGGTTGTCGATTCCGCAGGCGAAAAAGGCACGGTATCTGCTGCCGATGTTGCCGATGGCGGCGATCATCGCGGCGTATCCATTTCAGGTTGCTCAAGGTCGGGGGTTCGCGTGGCTGCGCGGTTTGATACTTGGCCTCTGGCTGGTAACGCCCGGATTGTTGATATTGGCCTTGCTGGTCGCAAAGAAGCGTTTCTCCGAGCAACTGGGCGAAATCACCCTCGTTATGATCGTGTTGGGCGCCCTCCAATTGGCGGCGTTGTGGCGGTTGTTGAGGCCCCGCTGGCGCGCTGAAACATTGGCACTGTGTTCAGTGCTGGCGTTGTGGACGGTGTATGCGTCAGTGTTTGAGCCTGTTGAGCGGCGGCTGTATGACACACAGACCTTCAGTCGTGCCGCGTTTGCCCAGGTTCAGCAAAACCCTGCACCGTTGGTGCTGCACGGCATGGGCAAGGACGCCAAGGCGATCAAGTTCATGGTCAACATCGAACAGGATCTGCAACCGCAGTTCACCGAAACCGCACAGGAGCTGGAAGCGCTTAAAGGCCCGGCGTGGCTGATCATGGATCGCAGTGATTTCCTGACATTGAAGAGGTCGTCACTCGGTTCGTTACAACCGGTACTGAGCGGCGCCTTTGATAAAAACAACTACGTCCTGTTGTACCTCAAGCCCTTGTAGCCGCTAACCACCCTCCCCGCCATCGGGAGGGTTCAGCTTGACCGGTGGCCTGTGCGCGGCGAGGATGGCCGCGCGCCAGCCGAGCGCTGAAATAAGGACATTGACCTCTTCATGGCCACCTACTCACGCCTCATCCGCCGGTTGATGATCAGCTCGCTGACCGTCGTCATCAGCCGCGCCCTGATCAGCCCGCTACTGACCCTGTTCCTAAGCAACAAACTGGGCCTCAACCCGCAGGATGTTGGTTTGCTGCTAGGCATCGCGGTGTTCAGTGCCACGCTGTTGTCGCTGTATGGCGGCTACATCATCGACCGGCTGGACAAGCGCCAATTGCTGATCCTGACCATGCTGTCCAGCGGTATCGGCCTTATCCTGCTGACCTTTGCGCAGAACCTGTATCTGGTCACGTTGGTGCTGATCATCAGTGAAACCGCCTCGGCGCTGTTCCTGATTTGCTCCAAGGCGATCCTCAGCGAAAACTTGCCGGTGGGTCAGCGGGTCAAGGCGTTTTCACTGACCTACACGCTGACCAATATCGGTTATGTCGTCGGCCCAATGATGGGTGTGGTGATTGCCGGTATCCAGCCGTCGGCCCCCTTCATCGTTGCCGGCATGATCGCCATTGGCAGCATTTTTTTGCTGCTCGGTGCCTCACGGGAGGCAAAACCGATATCAACGGTCGGCCAGCCACAAAGCTTTGTGAATACGCTGATCATCCTGAAGAACGACCGCACGATGATCCTGTTCACCCTCGGTTGTCTGCTCAGCACGCTGGTACACGGACGCTTCACCTTATACCTGTCTCAATATCTGCTGGTCACCCAAACGCAGCAACAGACCCTGGACACCATGGCCGCCCTGCTCGCCTGCAACGCAATCACGGTGATTTTGCTGCAATACCAGATCGGGCGCCTGCTCACCCGCGAGCACCTGCGCTTCTGGATTGCGGGGGGCACTGCATTGTTCATCGTTGGCCTGATCGGCTTCAGTCTGGCTGACAGCCTCGTCGGCTGGTGCGTGGCGATGTTCATCTTCACCCTCGGCGAGATGATCATTTACCCGGCGGATTTCCTCTTCGTCGACACCCTGGCCCCTGAAGAACTGCGCGGCAGTTACTACGGCGCACAGAACCTGGCGGCACTGGGCGGCGGTGCGAGCCCCGTAATGTGCGGGTTTCTGCTAATGCACACACCCGCGCCGAGCATGTTTTATGCCTTGAGCGCTCTGGCCGCATTAGGCGGTTACCTCTGTTACATCAGTGGTCGTCGTGTCGCTTCAGTGCAAAAATAATGCACTAAAACTGCATTAATATGAATTTGTCAGCATAGAGATTGATCGGCACACTGTGCGCGTTCCTCCCCCAATGTTGGAACAACTTCGAGGGCTTTCCGGATTGCCGGACAAGTCCTTTTTTTTGCCCGGATTTTTTACAGGATCGGTTTCACATGCTCGCTCGCTGGTTGCCCGCCGCCATCAACACCCGCCCCACCGAATGGAGCCGCGCCGCTATCGGCATGGCGTTGGGCACGTTGTTCAGCGTGTGGCTGTGTGCGCAGGTGTTTGGCCATGACGTGGCTTATCACCTGATCGGGCCGTTGGGTGCGTCGGCGGTGTTGCTGTTTGCCGTATCGTCCGGGGCGCTCGCCCAGCCGTGGTCGATCATCGGCGGTTATCTGTGCGCAGGTGGGGTGGCGATATTGGTTGCCCACGTACTCGGACGAACCCTTGGTAGCGCATGCCTGGCGGCGGGCATGGCGTTGATCCTGATGTGCTGGCTGCGGTGCCTGCACCCACCGGCCGGTGCGTTGGCACTCACCTTGGTGCTGGCCGATCCCGCCACCATCGCCATGGACTGGAAAGCCATGGCGCCCGCGATGCTCGGCGCGGCGAGCATGCTGCTCAGTGCGTTGGCCTACAACAACCTCACACGCATTCGCTATCCAAAACGCCCCGCCGAACTTGCGCCAGCGGTCGCCCCGGTCGACAGCCAGGCGATCACCGCCCAAGACCTGAAACGGGCACTGGCCGACATGGACGCGTTCATCGACGTCACGCCTGAGGATCTTGAACGGCTGATCCATGCCAGTGAACTGCATGCCAAACGTCGCAGTATTGGTGAAGTTTTCAGCTGACAGCCGCCTGCATCAATGTGGCGAAGGAGGCACCTCCCTCGCCACAACGGCAATCTTGTACCCAAGGCAAAAACGCAGACAGCCCCTGCACATATCCCCGTTGTACACGGCAAATTTGCACTGTTACGATCGACCAACGCTCGCGCGCGAGCTTCTCGAATAAAGACAATAAAAGCAGGGAGTTAGTGATGACTGCTCAGGCTTCATCCCCGAGGACTTTGTCCATGGATGCCACGCAAAACGAAGTGCTGGCCGAGGTTCGCAACCACATCGGTCACCTGACCCTCAACCGCCCCGCCGGCCTCAATGCCATCACCCTCGACATGGTTCGTCTGCTGCAACAGCAACTCGACGCCTGGGCCACGGACGCCAATGTCCACGCCGTGGTACTGCGCGGTGCCGGTGAAAAAGCCTTCTGCGCCGGTGGCGACATTCGTTCGCTGTACGACAGCTTCAAAAGCGGCGATAGGCTGCACGAAGATTTCTTCGTCGAGGAATATGCCCTCGACCTGACGATCCACCATTACCGCAAACCAGTGCTCGCGCTGATGGACGGTTTTGTCCTTGGCGGCGGCATGGGGCTGGTGCAAGGCGCCGATCTGCGGGTCGTCACTGAGAAGAGCCGTCTGGCGATGCCGGAAGTGGCCATCGGTTATTTCCCGGATGTAGGCGGTAGCTATTTCCTGTCGCGCATTCCCGGTGAGCTGGGGATTTATCTGGGCGTCAGCGGCGTGCAGATTCGCGCCGCTGATGCGCTGTATTGCGGGCTGGCCGACTGGTACGTCGACAGCGACAAACTGGCGACCCTCGATGAGCAACTCGATCATCTGCAATGGAGTGACACGCCGCTGAAGGATCTGCAGAACCAGCTCGCCAGAATGGGCGTACAAACCCTGCCCGATGCGTCATTGCAAAAGCTGCGACCGGTCATCGACCATTTTTTCGCCCTGCCGGATGTGCCGAGCATGGTCGAGCAACTGCGCGCTGTGACCGTGGCCGACAGCCACGAATGGGCGACCACTACGGCTGATCTGCTGGAAACCCGTTCGCCATTAGCCATGGCGGTCACCCTGGAAATGCTTCGTCGCGGCCGGCATCTGAGCCTGGAACATTGCTTTGCCCTCGAACTGCATTTGGATCGCCAGTGGTTCGCGCGCGGCGATTTGATCGAAGGCGTGCGCGCCCTGCTGATCGACAAAGACAAGACACCTCGCTGGAACCCCCCGACCCTCGCCGCGCTGGACGCTGCGCATGTCGCGAGTTTCTTCCACGGTTTTGATGAGAGCGGGAGCTGAGCCATGCACGATCTCGAACTGACTGAAGAACAAGTAATGATCCGCGACATGGCCCGGGACTTTGCCCGCGGCGAAATCGCGCCCCACGCACAAGCCTGGGAAAAGGCTGGCTGGATCGACGACGCTTTGGTGGCGAAAATGGGCGAACTGGGTCTGCTGGGCATGGTCGTCCCTGAAGAATGGGGCGGCACTTACGTCGACTATGTGGCGTATGCGTTGGCGGTCGAAGAAATCTCCGCAGGCGACGGTGCGACGGGCGCATTCATGAGCATTCACAACTCCGTCGGTTGCGGCCCGGTGCTCAACTACGGCAGCGAAGCCCAGAAGCAGACCTGGTTAGCGGATTTGGCCAGTGGTCAGGTCATCGGCTGCTTCTGCCTGACCGAACCCCAGGCCGGCTCCGAAGCGCACAACCTGCGCACTCGCGCCGAACTGCGTGATGGCCAGTGGGTGATCAACGGCGCCAAGCAATTCGTCAGCAACGGCAAACGGGCGAAACTGGCCATCGTGTTTGCGGTGACCGATCCGGATCTTGGCAAGAAAGGGATCTCGGCATTTCTGGTGCCGACTGAAACACCGGGGTTCATCGTGGATCGCACCGAACACAAAATGGGCATCCGCGCCTCCGACACTTGCGCGGTGACGCTGAGCAACTGCAGCATTCCAGAGGCCAACCTGCTCGGGGAACGCGGTAAGGGTCTGGCGATTGCCCTGTCCAACCTTGAAGGCGGACGCATCGGCATCGCCGCGCAGGCGCTCGGCATCGCCCGAGCAGCGTTTGAAGCGGCGCTGGCTTACTCGCGTGATCGGGTGCAGTTCGGTAAACCGATCAATGAGCACCAAAGCATCGCCAACCTGCTGGCCGACATGCACATGCAATTGAATGCGGCGCGATTGATGATCCTGCACGCGGCGCGGCTGCGCACGGCGGGCAAACCTTGCCTGTCAGAGGCTTCGCAGGCCAAATTGTTTGCTTCGGAAATGGCCGAGAAGGTCTGTTCGTCAGCGATTCAGATTCATGGCGGGTATGGGTATCTGGAGGACTATCCGGTCGAGAAGTACTACCGCGATGCACGGATTACCCAGATTTATGAAGGGTCGAGCGAGATTCAGCGGATGGTGATTGCCCGCGAACTGAAAAACTACCAGCTCTAACCCTGAAGGAGCTGTCGAGTGGAACGAGACTACGATCTTTTGATCTGGCCTCAAAAGCTTCGCGAGCAGGCTCGCTCCCACAGCAGATTTGCGTACAACGCAGAACCAATGTGGGAGCGAGCCTGCTCGCGAAGGCGTCAGCCGGGGCGACGCATCACTTACCGGTAAACTCCGGCGGCCGCTTGGCCACAAACGCCGCCATTCCTTCCTTCTGATCCTGCGTGGCAAACGCCGCATGGAATACGCGTCGCTCAAAACGCACACCTTCCGTCAGGTTGACCTCGAACGCTCGGTTGACACTTTCCTTGATCATCATCGCAATCGGCAGCGACTTGCTGGCGATCACGGCCGCCACCTTCAGCGCTTCATCCAGCAGTTCATCACTCGGCACGATCCGCGCGACGATGCCACAGCGCTCGGCCTCCACTGCATCAATCAAACGCCCGCTCAGGCACATTTCCATGGCCTTGGCTTTGCCCACGGCATGGGTCAGGCGCTGGGTGCCGCCCATGCCCGGCAGGACGCCGAGATTGATTTCCGGCTGACCGAATTTGGCGTTGTCGCCGGCCAGAATAAAGTCGCACATCAATGCCAGTTCACAGCCCCCGCCGAGGGCGAAGCCGTTGACCGCAGCGATGATTGGCTTGCGTCGATTGGCTACACGGTCGCTGTCGCTGAACAGATCGTCCATGTAGATCTGCGGATAGGTCAGCTCGGCCATTTCCTTGATGTCGGCACCGGCCGCGAAGGCTTTCTTCGAACCGGTGAGGACGATGCAACCAATGTTCGCGTCAGCTTCCAGCCCATCGAGCGCATGGTTCACTTCGCTGACCAGTTGCGCGTTCAGCGCGTTCAGCGCCTGCGGGCGGTTCAGGGTGATCAGGCCAACGCGGCCGTGGATTTCCAGCAGAATCGTTTCGTAAGTCATGAATAAAAATTCCTTCTCAAAGATTGCGCGAAATGACCATGCGCTGAATATCACTGGTGCCTTCGTAGATCTGGCAGACACGCACGTCGCGGTAAATGCGCTCCAGCGGGAAGTCGTTGAGGTAGCCGTAACCACCCAGGGTTTGCAATGCCATCGAGCAGACCTTCTCGGCCATTTCCGAGGCGAACAACTTGGCCATCGACGCCTCGACCAAGGCCGGTTGACCACTGTCACGCAGCGCGGCAGCGTAATGCACCATTTGCCGGGCAACGGCGATCTGGGTGGCCATGTCCGCGAGACGGAACGCCACGGCCTGATGCTCGATGATCGGCTTGCCGAAGGTGTCGCGCTCGCGGGCGTAATCGCGCGCGGCTTCGAACGCGGCGCGGGCCATGCCCACCGATTGCGAAGCAATGCCGACGCGCCCGCCCTCAAGGTTGGCCAAGGCGATCTTGTAGCCCTCGCCCTCCTCGCCCAAACGGTTCGCGACTGGGACTTTGACGTCTTCGAAGAGAATCTGGCAGGTGTCCGAAGCATGCTGGCCGAGCTTGTCTTCAACGCGGGCCACTTTGTAGCCCGGCGAATCGGTCGGCACGATAAGCGCGGTGATTCCGCGTTTTCCGGCACTCGGATCGGTCACCGCAAACACAATGACGACCCCGGCGTTTTGCCCGGACGTGATGAACTGTTTGCAGCCATTGAGCACGTAGTGATCACCTTCCAGGCGTGCACGGGTTTTCAGGCTGCTCGCATCGGAACCGGCTTGCGGCTCGGTCAGCGCGAACGCGCCGAGCATCGCGCCGCTGGCCAGCGGTTTGAGGAAGCGCTCGCGCTGATCGTCGTTGCCAAACTTGAGAATGGGCACGCACCCCACCGAGTTGTGCACGCTCATGATGGTCGAGCAGGCGCCGTCACCGGCCGCGATTTCTTCCAGGGCCATGGCATAGGCCAGGTAACCGGTGTCGCAACCGCCCCACTGCTCCGGCACTAGCATGCCGAAGAAGCCCAGTTCGGCCATTTCGCCGATGGCTTCCTTGGGAAACCGGTGTTCGCGATCCCACTCGGCGGCGAACGGTTTCAGCCGCTCCTCGGCAAACTGCCGGGCCATGTCGCGGATCTGGGTTTGGTCTTCGTTGGCAATCATGGTGAATCCTTAAATCCGGGGGTGACTACACAGAACCCTGTGGGAGGGGGCTTGCTCCCGAAAGCGGTGTGTCATTCAAAAGTGATCTGACTGACACGGCCACTTCGGGAGCAAGCCCCTCCCTCCGTTGGGAATGGTTGGCCTTAGTAGACGCATTCCACGGCCACGGCCGTCGCTTCGCCGCCGCCGATGCAAATTGCCGCGATACCGCGCTTGAGGTTTCTCTGGCGCAATGCCGACAGCAAGGTCACCAGAATCCGCGCGCCGGATGCACCGATCGGATGGCCCAAGGCACAGGCGCCGCCGTGCACGTTGAGTTTGTCGTGAGGAATTTCCAATTGAGTCATCGCCGCCATGCCGACCAAAGCAAACGCTTCGTTGACCTCGAACAGATCAACGTCGCCCAGCGACCAACCGGTTTTCTTGATCAATTTCTTGATCGCACCAATCGGCGCCACCGGGAACAGGCCCGGGGTGTCGGCGAACGCTGCGTGCCCATGAATGACGGCAAGCGGTTTCAAACCGAGTTTCTGCGCCTGCGACTGACGCATCAGCACCAGTGCAGCGGCGCCATCAGAGATCGAACTGGAGTTCGCCGCCGTCACCGTGCCGCCTTCGCGGAACGCAGGCTTCAGTGAGGCGATCTTGTCGAGTTTGGCTTTCGGCGGCTGCTCGTCATGGCTGATCAGCACCTGCTCTTTGCCGACGGTCACGGTCAGCGGAACGATTTCAGCTTTGAAGCTGCCGTCCTTGATCGCTTGCTGGGCGCGGGTGGTCGAAGCGATAGCGAACGCGTCCTGGGCTTCACGGCTAAAGTGATGGGTTTCGGCGCAATCTTCGGCGAAGGTGCCCATCAGCCGGCCTTTGTCGTAGGCATCTTCGAGCCCGTCGAGGAACATCGAATCAAGCACGCGGCCATGGCCCATGCGGTAACCGGCGCGGGCACGATCCAGCAGATAAGGCGAGTTGGACATGCTTTCCATGCCGCCGGCAATGACCACATCGGCGCTGCCAGCGACCAACATGTCGTGGGCGAGCATGGTGGTTTCCATGCCTGAGCCACACATTTTGTTGACCGTGGTGCAACGGGTCGATTTATCCAGCCCGGCGCCGAGTGCGGCCTGACGCGCAGGCGCCTGACCGAGACCAGCGGGCAATACGCAACCGAACAGCACTTCGTCGACCGAGTCGCTGGCAAGACCTGCACGCTCAACCGCAGCCTTGATCGCGGCAGCGCCGAGTTGCGGCGCGGTGAGGCTTTTCAGTTCGCCTTGAAAGCCGCCCATGGGGGTGCGGACAGCGCTGACGATGACAATCGGATCGTTGGAAATGGTCATGACAAATCCTCCTTACTTGGCGGCCATGCGCAAGGCACCGTCGAGACGGATCACCTCACCGTTGAGCATGCTGTTTTCGATGATATGCCGAACCAGTGCGGCGTACTCGGCAGGCTTGCCCAAGCGCGGTGGGAACGGCACGCCAGCAGCCAAGGAGTCGCGGACTTCCGGGGTCATGCCGGCCATCATCGGGGTTTCGAAAATGCCCGGTGCGATGGTCATCACACGAATGCCGAAGCGGGCCAGTTCACGGGCGGCCGGCAAGGTCAGGCTGGCGATGGCGCCTTTGGACGCCGAATAGGCGGCCTGACCGATCTGGCCATCGAATGCCGCCACCGAAGCGGTGTTGATGATCACGCCACGTTCGCCGTCAGCATTGGCTTTGCTTTCGGCAATCGCCGCAGCGGCCAGACGCAGCATATTGAAGCTGCCGATCAGGTTGACGTTGATCACCTGGGCAAAACTGGCCAGCGCATGCGGGCCGTTCTTGCCGAGGATCTTTTCGCCACGCACGATACCGGCGCAGTTGACCAGACCGTTCAGGCTGCCGAAGGCTTTGACGGTCGCCTTAACGGCGGCTTCGGCAGCATCTTCGTTGCTGATGTCGGCCACCACGCTGTGCGCACCGAGACGTTCGGCTTGCGCGGCAACCGCTTCGGCATTCATGTCCACCAGCATCACTTTGGCGCCTGCATTCACCAGCAGTTCAGCGGTGGCCGCACCCAGGCCCGACGCGCCGCCGGTGACGATAAAAACCTTGTTCTCGATCTGCATGACTGTTTCCTTGGATTCAAGCTGAAACGTTCTTCGCCGCGGCCTCTTGAGCCTTGGCGATTTCCTGGTTGCGCAAGATAAAGCGCTGTAATTTGCCGCTCGGGGTTTTGGGCAACTCACTGACAAATTCGATTTCACGCGGGTAGGAATGCGCGGCCAGACGCTTGCGTACATGTTGGCGCAGCTCTTCGGCCAACTCCGGCGCGGCGCGGTATTGCGCGCTGAGCACGACGAACGCTTTGACCAGTTCAGTGCGCTCCGGGTCGGGCTTGCCGACCACCGCCGCTTCGACCACGGACGGGTGTTCGATCAACGCACTTTCGACGTCGAACGGGCCGACGCGATAGCCAGAGGTAGTGATCACGTCGTCGCTGCGACCGACGAAACTGATGCTGCCGTCCGGGTTCCATTCCACGGTGTCGCCGCTCAGGTAGTAATCACCGACAAAGGCTTTGGTGGGCACACCTTCGTAACCGGCAAACCAGCACATCGGCGACTTGGGCCGGTCGACGGCGAGGATGCCAGGCTGGCCGACACCGAGTTCGTTGCACTGCTCATCAAGCACGACGATGCGATGACCCGGCGAGGTAAACCCGGCAGCGCCAACATGAACCGGGTGTTCGAGGCCGTGGTGATTGCACAGGACCATGCCCAGTTCGGTCTGGCCGTAATGGTCGTGTATGACCACGTCGAGGTTGTCGGCGAACCAGCGGATCACTTCCGGGTTCAGCGGCTCGCCCGCGCTGCTGACGATACGCAGTTTGCCCTTGATCGACTTGGCGAACTCGTCACCGCCGGCAATCAGCAAGCGATACGCCGTTGGCGAACCGGTGAGGTTGGTGATGCCGTACTTGTTGATCACCCTGCAGGTACTTTCTAGGGTAAACGGGCCGTCGTAGAAGGTGATCGGGTGGCCCATCGACATAGGGCCTGTGACGCCGTAATAGATGCCGTAGGCCCAGCCCGGATCGGCAACGTTCCAGAACGCATCTTCCGGGCGAAGATCCACGGCATCGCGAGTGTAGCTCTGGAACGCGACGATGGCTTTGAGCGGCACCGACAGCGCTTTCGACGGGCCGGTGGTGCCCGAGGTGAACATCAACAGGAACGGGTCTTCGCCAGTCAGCAGCACCGGTTCGCAGGCATTGGAATAATGGGCCAGTTCGGCCCAGAAACTGAAATCGCCCCGGACGATGCCTTGGCCTTTGGCGCCACTGACGGTGACCAGCGTCGGGCAGTCTGCAACTTCCGTGAGTTTCGGTCGGTTCACGGCGTCGGTGACCACGACTTTGGCGCCGGAGCTGTTCAGCCGATGTTCGAGGGCCTTGGGGCCGAACGCGGTAAACAGCGGTTGATACACCGCGCCGATACGCCAGGTGGCAAACACGGTGATGAGCAATTCGATGTTGCGTGGCAGCAGGCCGGCAACCTTGTCGCCCTTGCGCACGCCTTGGGCGAGAAGAAAATTGGCGAAACGCGCGGCTTTGTCCTGCAAGTCGCTGAAGGTGTAGGTCGCGCTCGCGCCGTCGCGGCCTTCCCAGAACAGCGCGATGCGCCCCGGCAATGCATGACGGTCGCAACATTCGACGCAGGCGTTGAGCGCCTCAAGCGTTCCGCTGAGCGCGGCATCGACGGTGTGCTGATAGTTGAACTGTTCGGTGGCAGACAAGTAATCGCGCATTGCCAGAATCCCTCTGTGTTTTTATTAGGCTGGGAACCGTAAACAACACAGGGATAGTCGCGCTGTGGTGGGCTTGGGGCAATGGTCAAAGCCATCAAAGTGGCTGACTGGTTTGGCCAAGCGCTGGTAAGTGTGCTGCCCGTTCCGGCCTCTTCGGGAGCCGCCTCCCACAGGGGAATGCATTTCAAGCTGAGGGAACTGATCTGAACTGTGGGAGGGGGCTTGCTCCCGAAGGCGCCGGGCCGGGCGACGGATGATCTGGATCAGACCGCCTCATTCAGGATCAACGTGCGATAGTGCCCCGGATTGGACCCCGACCACTTGCGAAACGCTTTGTAGAACGAACTGGCATCGGCAAACCCTAGCCGCGCTGCGATCTCGACAAAACTGATCGAAGGCTCCGCCAGCCACATAATCGCCAACTCCTTGCGCACACTGTCCTTGAGCCCCTGATACGTCTGCCCTTCCTCCGCCAGGCGTCGGCGCAAAGTTGAAGCCGACATGCACAATTGCTGCGCCAGCGCTTCGGTTTCAGGCCAACTCTCGGCGGGCAACTGACGCAAATCCTGTTTGATCCGACTGGCAAAGCTTTGTGGGTCGCGGTACTTCACCAGGATGTTGGCCGGCGCGTGGGCCAAGAAACGTTTCAATTCCTCAGCACTGCGTTTGATCGGCAGATCAAGGCAGTCGGCAGAGAAAATCATCCGTGTGCGAGGTCGGTCGAACCGCAGGTTTTCCGAAAACATCACCCGATAATCATCGGTGAAGTCCGGTTCCAGGCAGCGCAGTTCGATGGCCATGATCGGGATACGTCGACCGGCCAGCCAGCAGGCAACACCGTGGACGATCATCCAGTAGGTGAAATAGGTAAAGGCGCGGGCGGGTTCAGGTTCGTCTTCAAGCAAAACGATTTCCGCGAGGCTCTGCTGATGCACCAGTTGCGCGGGCAGACGTTCAAGCATCAGCGACAGAAATCCCAGGCCGCTGCTCAAACCGGCAGCAAGTGTCGGTTGCGCCATCGCGCTACGACAGAGGAACTCAAGGCTGCCTGACTTGAGCTTGCGCGGGTCCATGCCGAAAAACTCGTCATCGCCGCGCCGCGCCAGCAAGCGCCAGAGTTTGGCGTATTGCGAGGCTGGTACTCGGCCATCGCCTGCGTGCAGCAAGGCTGGAGCAATGCCGACCTTGTTCAAGACGTCTTCCGTGGCCACGCCCGGGGCACAGCTCTGCAGCAGTGCTTCACGCACCAATTGAACGGCGATGGTGTCTTTTTCCGACATGGAGCGAGGCAGACCTCGTTGTTTTTGACTGTGCGGCATCTTAACGCAGGACTTGAATTCAACACGAATCAACCGTGGTTGGGAGCAGCCTGCTCCCAGATATCTGCGCAGCACAAAAATCAGGGTTGTTCAGCTAACGTTCAGGTTTTTGCCAATAGGTTTCATTTGCGAATGAGTGTCATTATGTTACAAATTGACATCTTCTCTTACAACACGGTGCCGAATGCTCGTTCCCTTCCTGATCATGCTGCGCGAAGGCATTGAAGCCGCACTGATCGTTGGCATCATCGCCAGCTACCTGCAACAGACCGGCCGTGGCCAATGGATGCCCGCCGTGTGGATCGGTGTATTTCTCGCCGCCGCGCTAGCCCTGCTGGTGGGTGGCGGGCTGGAACTGGTCAGTGCCGAGTTCCCGCAAAAGCAGCAGGAATTGTTCGAAGGCGTGGTCGGCCTCGTGGCCGTGGGGATTCTAAGCGCCATGGTGTTCTGGATGCGCAAGGTTGCGCGCTCGATCAAACATTCGCTGCACGCCTCGCTGGACGAAGCCCTGGCCTCTTCCAGACACCAGGTCATCGCGCTGATCGCCATGGTGTTTTTCGCCGTGGCCCGCGAAGGTCTGGAAACGGTGTTCTTCCTGCTCGCGGTGTTCCAACAAAGCGAAGGTTCCGGCGCGCCGATTGGCGCCCTGCTCGGCCTGATTCTGGCCATCGTTGTCGGGTTCCTGATCTACAGCGGCAGCATGCGCCTCAACCTTTCTGTGTTTTTTAAGTGGACCGGGCTGTTCATTCTCGTCGTCGCTGCGGGGATTCTCGCCAACTCGGTGCAGGCGCTGCATGAAGCCGGGCTGTGGAATCACCTGCAAACCGTACTTTTTGACTTCAGCGCGACGCTGCCGGTGGACGGGCCGCTGGGTTCAGTGCTGGCCGGCATGTTCGGTTATCAGGACACACCAACCATCAGCACCCTTGGTGCCTGGCTGATTTATCTGGTGGTAGCGCTGGCGATGTTCTTCATGCCGGCACCGCTCGCCACCTCGGCAACAGCCGCCAGATCGTCTTCCGTTTCCAGCCAATAAGGGCATCCATGTCAAAGCCTATGTCTCCCCAGGCCTCGCCTCCCCGCGCCTTGCGTTGGGCGGTGGCCGGCTCGGTGATCGTGATGGTCGCCGCCGGTGGCCTATTCTATTACGCCTCGCAATTGGCGGCGGCCAAGCGACAGCACAACCTCAACGAAGTGGTGATCAACATTCATCCGGGCAACTGCGAGCCCAATGAGTTGAGCGTACCGGCCGGCCGCGCCAGTTTCCGCATCGTCAACCGCTCCGAGCGGTCAGTGGAATGGGAAATCCTCGACGGCGTGCTGGTGGTCGAGGAGCGCGAGAATATTGCGCCGGGCCTGAGTCAGGTGATCAACGCCAACCTGCAACCCGGCGACTACGCAATCACTTGTGGCCTGCTGAGTAATCCGCGCGGCACTTTGCACGTAACGCCGACCGCCGCTTCTGACGCCGCCGCCAAGGCCAAGCCGTCGATGGTCGCTTTCGTCGGGCCGTTGTCGGAGTTCCGCGTGTATCTGGCCAGCCAGGGCAGCGCACTGATCAAAGCTGTCACCGCACTGGACCAGGCAATTGACAGCGGCGACTTGAGTCAGGCTCAGGCGCTGTATCTGCCAGCGCGCACCGCGTATCAACGTCTGGCCCCGGCCGCTCAGCGTCTGGCCGAACTGGATAACAGCATCAACGCGCGCGCCGATTACTTCGAAAAACGCGAGCAGGATCCAGCCTTCGTCGGTTTCCATCGCATCGAATACGGCCTGTTCCAGCAACGCAAACTCGACGAACTGGCGCCCGTTGCGCAACGCCTGCTGAGCGACGTCACCGCGCTCAAACAGCAATTGCTGGCGCAAACCTTGCCGCCGGAGCAGTTGGTAAACATCGTCGTGCGCAACCTCAACACACTGGCTGACGTGCGTGCTGCCAGCGGTGAAGAGGAACGCTACAGCCACAGCGACCTCAACGGTTTTGCCGCGAACCTGCAAACCGCACACAAAGTCGTGGACCTGCTGCGACCGATGCTGAGCAAGTCTGCTGCCGATCTGTTACCGAAAGTCGACAAGGCTCTGGCGGACTTCGATACCGAACTCAACACCTACAAGATCAAGGACGGCTACGCCCGCTACGACACGGTCAGCGGCGAACAACGCAAACAGATTGCCGACAAGGCTCAGGCTCTGGCCAACGCGCTTGATGGCATCGATCCCGCCCTCGGCCTCTCCGGCCTGTAAGCAGAAGACGAGTACCGATGAAAGATTCAGAACAACTCAACCTGCAACGTCGCCGTGTCCTGATGGGCATGGGTGCCGCGGGTGTCGCACTGGCCGGATCGGCCTTGAGCTGCCCGGCTATGGCCGCCGCAACGGCACAAGTCACCGAAGCCCCGAGTAGCGAAAAGACTGAAGACCGCCACGACTTCCACGGCATGCACCAGACCGGCATCGTCACCCCGCGCCCGGCGTCGGGCATGCTGGTGTCGTTCGATGTACTGGCCAGTGATCGCGAAGACCTCGAACGACTGTTTCGCACCCTCAACGAGCGCATCGCCTTCCTGATGAAGGGCGGCCCCGTGGCACAGATTGACCCGAAACTGCCGCCACCGGATTCCGGCATCCTCGGCCCAGTGGTCACCCCGGACAACCTGACCATCACCGTTTCAGTGGGTGAGTCGCTGTTCGATGAGCGCTTCGGCCTAGCCGACGCCAAACCCAAGCGTCTGATCCGCATGGTCGGTTTCCCCAACGATGCACTGGACGCCGACTGCTGCCACGGCGACTTGAGCCTGCAGTTTTGCGCCAACACCGCCGACACCAACATCCACGCCCTGCGCGACATTGTGAAAAGCCTGCCGGACCTGCTGCTGGTGCGCTGGAAACAGGAAGGCAGCGTACCGCCACAAGCCCCTGCCAAACCCGGTGTGCCGGCGCAGTCGGCGCGCAACTTCCTTGGCTTCCGTGATGGCTCAGCCAACCCCGATTCCAACGACGGCAAAGCGATGGACCGCGTGGTCTGGGTGCAGCCGGACAGCGATGAACCCGCTTGGGCCGCCCATGGCAGTTATCAAGCAGTGCGGATCATCCGCAACTTCGTCGAGCGCTGGGATCGCACGCCATTGCAGGAACAGGAAAGCATCATCGGTCGGGTCAAAACCACTGGCGCGCCGATGGGTGCCCAGCATGAGACCGAAGTCCCGGATTACAGCAAAGACCCGGCCGGCAAGTTGACCAAACTCGACGCGCACATCCGCCTGGCTAACCCGCGTACCGCTGCGAGCCAAGCCAACCTGATCCTGCGCCGGCCGTTCAACTATTCCAACGGGGTAAACAAGAACGGGCAACTCGACATGGGGTTGCTGTTCATCTGCTACCAGGCCGACCTGGAGAAAGGCTTTATCACCGTGCAGACCCGCCTCAACGGCGAACCGCTTGAGGAATACCTAAAACCCGTCGGGGGCGGTTACTTCTTCACCCTTGCGGGCGTTACGGGCGACAAGGACTTCATCGGTCGCTCGCTGCTTGACGCCACACAACCGAAAACCGCTGCCTAAAACAATCAAGACACTGGAGCCGCCCCATGAAAAAGACGCCACTCGCGCTATTACTTGCCCTTGGCTTGCTCAACACCCCACTGTCGGCTTTCGCAGCGACCGCTCCGCTGGATCTGGTCGGGCCGGTTTCGGACTACAAGATCTACGTCACCGAACAACTCGATGAACTGGCCAACCACACTCAGCAATTCACCGATGCGGTGAAGAAAGGCGACCTGGCGACTGCGCAGAAGCTCTATGCACCGACCCGCGTTTACTACGAGTCGATCGAACCGATTGCCGAGCTGTTCAGTGACCTTGATGCGTCTATCGATTCGCGTGTCGACGACCACGAAAAAGGCGTGAAAGCGGAAGATTTCACCGGTTTCCATCGCATCGAATATTCGCTGTTTTCGCAAAAGAGCACCCAAGGTCTGGATACTTTGGCGGATGGTTTGAACAAAGACGTCAAAGACCTGCAAAGCCGCGTGGCCGGGCTGACCTTCCCGCCTGAGAAGGTGGTGGGTGGTGCAGCAGCGCTACTTGAGGAAGTCGCCGCGACCAAGATAACCGGAGAAGAAGATCGTTACAGTCACACCGACCTGTACGACTTCCAGGGCAACATCGACGGCGCGAAGAAAATCGTTGATTTGTTCCGTCCGCAGATTGAGAAGCAAGACAAGGCTTTCGTCGCCAAAGTGGACAAGAACTTCGCCTCCGTGGACAAGGTGCTGGCCAAGTACAAGACCACGGACGGTGGTTTCGAGACGTATGACAAGGTGAAGGATAACGACCGCAAAGCGCTGGTCGGGCCGGTGAATACCTTGGCTGAAGACCTGTCGACCTTACGTGGAAAGCTGGGTCTGAACTGAGTTTTTTATAGCGTTTGATTCGGCCCCTTCGCGAGCAAGCCCGCCCCCACATTGGAGCTGTGTCAATCACCACATTTGTGGTCAACACAGCCCTCTTGTGGGAGCGGGCTTACTCGCGAAAGCGGTTGTAGCCGCACCGAATCACTTGAAGCCTTACAAAATCCGGTAGAGCAACCGCTCAATCCGCACCCGGCTCACGCGCTTGAGAAACTTCGCCACCCCGCTCGGATACTCCGGCAAGGTTTCCAGATTCTGGAAACTCTCGATACGCGTGGTGTGGCGGAATATCTGCTCCAACTCCTTCGCGCGCGGCTCCAGCCACTCGCCTTGCTGATCATCAATCAACAGCGCGTTTTCAAGATCCAGACGGAACGCCCGTGGATTGAGGTTGTTGCCGGTCAGCAGCGTATAGCGCTGATCGATCCACATGCCCTTGAGGTGATAGGTGTTGTCACCGTCACGCCACAGGTGCAGGTTCAACTGGCCGCTGTCGATGTTGCGCTGATGCCGTTTGGCGAAGCGGCGCAAGCTGATCTCGTACAAGTATGGCAACGCCGCGATGATCTTGAACGGCTCGCTTGGCGGGATGTAAAAGTCGTTGGCGGTCTTGTCGCCCACCACGATGTCGATCTTCACGCCGCGAGCCAGCGCACGGTTGACCTCACGGATCACGCCCAACGGCAGGTTGAAGTACGGCGTGCAGATGGTCAGTTGCGTTTGCGCGCTGGCGATCAACTCGAGAATCACCCGGTTCAGCGGGTTGTTCTTGCCGACGCCAAGCAACGGGCTGACCGATAGGCCGGTGTGCGCCGTGCTGCCGGCGCTGGTGTCGTATGCCGCGTATTTGAGTCGACTGCGCAGATCGCCAATATAGTTGCGCAGGCTACGGGTGGTCGGCAGGTTCGGCAAATCAAGACGGTGCACCGCTTTGGATTCGATCAGGCCATGCTTGACCAGATGATGCATCGAATCCGCCAGCTCAGGGCTGTGCAGGACGTGATAGCGGTCGAAACGGTACTTGTCGAACTTGTGCAGATAAACGTTGTTCAGGCTCGCACCGCTGTAGACCACGCAATCGTCGATCACGAAGCCCTTCAAATGCAACACGCCAAACAATTCGCGGGTCTGCACCGGCACACCGTAAACCGGCACTTCGCTCTGATGGGTGCGGGTCATCTCCTGATACCACGCCGAGTTACCCGGCTGCTTGCCGGCACCGATCAACCCGCGCTGGGCGCGCAACCAGTCAACCACCACTGCAATTTCAAGCTCGGGACGCTTGAGTTTGGCGGCGTGCAAGGCATCGAGTATTTCCTGACCGGCTTCGTCTTGCTGCAAATAAAGCGCGACGATGACGATGCGCTGGGTCGCCTCGGCGATTTTTTCCAGCAGGCAACGACGGAACTCGGCGGCACCGGACAGAATGGTCACGGCCTCGGCGGTCAGCGGAAAGCTGCGCAATTTAGGCAGCAGAGAACGTTTGAAAAGCAACGGCATAGGGCTCGCAATGGGTCGAATCCGAAGAACCCGGGAGCTTACACCATCGACTCGTTCGGGTCTTGTTACTGGGTGCAATAACCCCTTCGTGAGCAAGCGCACTCCCTCCCTTGAAAGGCGACCCACTGCAAGAGCGGGCTTGCTCGAAAACGCCCTCCTGAAATCAGCGCTTGACCAAGAAGAATGATCGTTCTACTGTTTGCTGCATGAACTCAATCACTGACACATCGACACGCGACATCATTCTGGATGTCACCGAAAAGCTGATCTATAAAAGTGGCATTGCAGCCACGGGCATGGATCTTCTGGTGAAAACCGCCGGTGTCTCCAGAAAAAGTATCTACCGCTACTTCGCCAACAAAGAGGATCTGACCGTCACCGCCCTGCAACGCCGTGACGTGCGCTGGATGCACTGGTACCGAAACGCAGTCGATCAGGCCGAAACTCCAGCCGATCGCTTGCTCAACCTGTTTACCGTGCTCAAGGGCTGGTTCGTTTCGGAAGGTTTCCGCGGCTGTGCGTTCATCAATACCAGCGGCGAAACCGGCGACCCACAGGACCCGGTGCGCCAGGTCGCCAAAGACCACAAACAGAAGCTGCTCGACTATGTGTGCGAGCTATGTACCGAACATGGCGCCAAGGATCCGCAACTGCTGGCCAAACAGATGCTGATCCTGATTGACGGCGCCATTACCGTAGCGCTTGTGATGGGTGACCACAGTGCCGCCGATAATGCGCAATGCATGGCGCGAAAGTTGTTGGACCTGTAACACCTTAATAAGCCAGGCAAGTTGTTTAAACGTTGAATTTATCGGGAGATTGAACATGTCTACAGCAGCTCAGGTGCGTCCACCATTGCCACCCTTCAACCGTGAATCGGCGATCGAGAAAGTTCGTTTGGCCGAAGACGGCTGGAACTCTCGCGATCCGGAAAAGGTCTCGCAGGCTTATACACTCGACACTCAATGGCGTAACCGCGCCGAATTTGCTCACAATCGCGAAGAAGCCAAGGCGTTCCTGACTCGCAAATGGGCCAAGGAACTGGATTACCGTTTGATCAAGGAACTCTGGGCCTACTCTGACACGCGCATTGCCGTGCGCTACGCCTACGAATGGCATGACGATTCGGGTAACTGGTTCCGGTCTTACGGCAACGAAAACTGGGAGTTCGATGAGAATGGTTTGATGTTCCAGCGCTATGCCTGCATCAACGACATGCCGATCAAGGAAAGCGAGCGCAAATTTCACTGGCCGCTGGGCCGGCGCCCGGATGATCATCCTGGGCTGTCTGATCTTGGTTTGTAATCTCACGAAGAACGCGATGTGGGAGTGAGCCTGCTCACGAAGGCGTCTTGTCAGCCAGAATTTCTGTCGCTGACACACCGCTTTCGCGAGCAGGCTAGCGGCTCGCGGCAACACTTGGAAATGAGTAACATGGCGATCCTCCCCGCAGCATAGAGCTGCACCCTGCCTAATAAGCCGACTCCATGCCTTTTGAACTCAGCGTTGACCTCACCACTCTGGCCATTCTGGCCATCGTCGCTTTCATCGCCGGATTCATCGATGCCATCGCTGGCGGTGGCGGCTTGTTGACCACGCCCGCCCTGCTGACGGCCGGCCTGCCGCCGCATCTGGTGCTGGGCACCAACAAACTCAGTTCGACCTTCGGCTCGGCCACCGCCAGTTTCACCTTCTACCGACGCAAACTGTTTCATCCAAGACAGTGGGTGCACGCGATTGTTGGCACATTGGTCGGCGCGCTGGCGGGCGCCATCGTCGCCCATTACCTGCCCGCGGAATGGCTGAACAAAATGCTCCCGGTGATCGTCTTCGCCTGCGGCTTGTACCTGTTATTCGGCGGCACACCAAAAGCGCCGCTGGACAGCGACGCACCGATCAAAAAGAAATGGCAATCAACCCAAGGCTTCAGCCTTGGTTTCTACGACGGTGTGGCCGGCCCCGGCACGGGTGCGTTCTGGACCGTCAGCAGCTTGCTGCTCTACCCTATCGACCTGGTCAAGGCCAGCGGAGTGGCACGCAGCATGAACTTCGTCAGCAACATTGCGGCGCTGTCGGTGTTCGTGTTTTCCGGGCAGGTGGACTGGATCATCGGCCTGAGCATGGGCCTGTCGGTGATGGTCGGCGCGTTCTTTGGCGCACGCACCGCGATCAGCGGCGGCGCCAAATTCATTCGCCCGGTGTTCATCACCGTGGTATTGGGGTTGACCGTACGCCTAGCCTGGCAGCACTGGTTCAGCGTGGCCTAAGCGCCGCGCCACGTAGACGTCAATCAGGTAACGAGCAATCGATTTTGACGCCGGTAACGGCGGCAGATCATGCACGTTGAACCACTGGGCGTCTTCGATTTCGTCTTCCTGACAGACAATTTCACCGCCGGCGTATTCGGCGTGAAACCCCAGCATCATCGAGTGCGGGAACGGCCAGCACTGGCTGCCCAGATACTCAATGTTCTTCACCTCGATCTGCACTTCTTCACGCACTTCGCGAATCAGACAATCTTCGGCCGACTCACCCGGTTCGGCAAAACCTGCCAGCGTGCTGTAAACCCCGGTGACAAAGCGTGGTGAACGGGCCAGCAGAATCTCGTCGCCACGGGTAATCAGTACGATCATGCTCGGCGAAATGCGCGGATAACTGCGCAGATCACACGACTGGCAATACATCGCACGTTCACGTGGCACCTGCGTCATCGCTTGCCCGCAATTGCCGCAGAAGCGATGTTCTCGGGCCCAGGTGCCGATCTGCGCGGCGTAGCCCAAGACTTTATAGATCGTGTGATCGCCATCGAGCATGAACGCCCGCAGACCTTTCCAGTTGCAACCCGGTACCTCGCTGGCACTGCGTAATTCCAGCAGGTACACCGGCTCGCCATCGAGATGGCCAATGCCATGTTCGGCGAGGATCGACAGGTCCTGACGCTTGATCCATTCCCGGGGGAATAGTGCGCCGTTGTCATCGAACAGAAAGCCTTCGGGGCTGCGCGCCACCGCCCAACCGCCGGGTTGATCAGTGTCCAGTACTGCAGTGGTCCAGCGAGATGTCATGGTTTCTCAATCCAGAAATTCGGGTTTCTGTTTGCTCATATGGGCGGCCATGGCCACGCGCAAATCGGTGGATTGCAACATGGCGGCGTTCCAGGTGGCAACGTATTCGAGACCGTCGTCGATGCGATGGTCGCGCATGTAGCTGATCATTTCTTTAGTGCCAGTGACCGCGATAGGCGACTTGGAAGCGATGTCGCGGGCGATATCGAAAACGCCTTCGAGCAGCACATCCTTATCGCTGTAAACACGATTGACCAGACCGATGTTGCGCGCTTCTTCAGCGCCGAATGTGCGACCGGTGTAAGCCAGCTCACGCAGCATGCCGTCTCCGATGATCCGCGGCAACCGTTGCAATGTGCCAACATCAGCGGCCATGCCGATATCGATTTCCTTGATCGAGAATTGCGCGTCTTCGGCGGCGTAGCGCATGTCGCACGCGGCGATCAGATCAATCGCGCCGCCCAGGCAGTACCCCTGAATGGCTGCCAGCACTGGTTTGCGGCAGTTGTCGACGGCGTTGAACGAGGCTTGCAGGGTCAGGATCTTGCGCCGCAGCAGGCGCGCATTGCGACCGACGTCCTTGCCCAATTCATTGGCGACGCCGGCGAGCATCATCAGGTCGATGCCGGAGGAAAAGTGTTTGCCATTACCGCTGAGCACCACCACGCGCACTTCGTCTGTGTCGTCGATCCACTGGAAAATCTCGACGATCTCGCTCCAGAAAGCGGCGTTCATCGAGTTGATTTTTTCCGGACGGTTGATCTGCACATGAGCGATATTGTTGGCCAGTTCGACACTGAAGGCGGTGTATTGAGACATGGCAGTGATCCTTTACCGGGCTGAAAATGAAGCCAGAACTATAACAAGGCATCGCGGTGGCGGTTCGGCCAAATGCGGGACTGAGTTGAGTTCTGCGGCCTCTGCGCCGGTGTGTGGCGAGGGAACAGGCTCCCTCGCCACAGCGGGTTACTTCAGACCGATTCTGTACAGCGAACCATTCTCCTCGTCCGTCAACACGTACAGGTAGCCATCCGGCCCTTGCCGTACGTCACGGATGCGCTGCTTGAGTTCGCCGAGCAAGCGCTCCTCATGCACCACCTTGTCGCCATCAAACTGCAGGCGAATCAGCTCCTGTGTCGCCAGCGCGCCGATAAACGCGTTGTGCTGCCACGGTTTAAAACGGTCGCTGTCGTAAAACGCCATCCCCGATACGCCTGGCGACTTCTCCCACACATGATGCGGCGCGATCGTGCCTTCAGCGGTTTTACCCTGAGCTTCCGGGATCGGCTGCATGGAATAGTTAATGCCGTGAGTCGCCAGTGGCCAACCGTAGTTTTTCCCCCGCTCGATGATGTTGATCTCATCACCTCCGCGCGGCCCGTGTTCATTCTCCCAAAGCGTGCCGGTCCACGGATTGAGTGCTGCGCCCTGTGGATTGCGCTGGCCGTACGACCAGATCTCGGGCCGCACGCCAGACTGACCCACGAATGGATTGTCGTCCGGTACTTTGCCGTCGGGGTAGATACGTACGACTTTGCCTTGCAGCTTGTCGAGATCCTGCGCGGTGGGCCGGTCGTTGTTTTCGCCCAGGGTGATGAACAGATAACCCTCGCGATCAAACACCAGTCGTGAACCGAAATGGTTGCCGACAGAGAGTTTCGGCTCTTGGCGGAAGATCACTTTAAAGTCCTTCAACGTTTTCAGGTCGTCCGACAGTCGCCCACGCCCTACGGCCGTCCCGGCCTTGTCCCCGACGCCGCCGCTTTCGGCGTACGACAGGTAAATCAGCCGGTCCTGTTTAAAATCTGGTGACAGCACGACATCCAGCAAACCGCCCTGCCCCTTGGCCCAGACCTTCGGTACGCCGCTGATAGGCGCAGACAATTGACCCTCTGTACCGACCACCCGCAGGTTGCCCGGTCGCTCGGTCACCAGCATGCCTCCGCGATCCGGCAGAAAGGCCAGCGCCCACGGATGCTCGAGTCCTTGGGTAATCGTGGTGACTTCGAGGGTGCCCTGCTCGCTTTGCAATTCTTGGGTAGCGGCCAAGACCGGAGCACTGATCAGTGCGCTGACGCACAGGCTGGCCAGGAGGGTTTTACGCAACATGCACGAGTCCTTTTGTTCGGTTCAGACGCTGGCAAAACAGCAGTCCTGCCGTTCAGCGGTGACTGCCGGAATCCCGCGAGGGAGGGTTGGGAATGAACGTGGGCGACTGACTTGGCGACGAGCGAATCGGCTGGCCGTTGCCAATACCACGATTCTCGACCGTGGGCGGACGTGGCGTCGGTAGGGTGTTTGGCCCTCGCATTGGCGGGGCGCTGGGCTGCGTGCCCTGCATGCTGTTTGGGTTGGCCCGGCGGATTGGGCTGTTGTAGGGGTTGTTGCTGTTGCCGGTAGGGCTTTGCGCCAGCACGACATCCGCATGAACCAGACCGCTACTGAGTGTCATGACGGCGATGCCAAGCATAATTCGGTTCATGGGGTGGCCTCTCGATGGGCATGGAATAAAGCCTTCGAGTCCACGCTACGCCCAGGGTTCGGATTTGTTAACCCATGGCCTTTAAACAACATGTAACACGGCTTGACCAACCCCCCGGAAGCCGCCAAATGGCGGGAAAGTTTCGCCCTGAGTCGCAGGCCACCTGAAGATCACCCGGATAAATCAGCCTGGCTCTTACACTCGGCAAAGACGCAGGCTTGCTCGCGAAGGCGTCGGTGGCCGCTCTATATTCATCAGATCAAGATGAAGACAGCCAGCAAACCACCGAAAATCGCCCACTTTTCCATGTAGTACCGCTTGCGATTGCGCTTTTTCAGCTCTTTGCCGCGCAAACGAATCTTGTAGATTTTGGTAAACAACCGGTTGATCCCGCCAGTACGGTCACCCGCATCATTCGGCGCACCCGCTGCCGACATCACAGTGCGGCTAAACCAGCCATTGAACGCTGCGGCCCATTGATACTTCAGCGGCCGCTCGATATCACAGAAGAGGATGATCCGGTTCTGGTCGGTCTTGTTTTCAGCATAGTGAATGAACGTTTCGTCGAACATCACCGCTTCGCCATCGCGCCAATGATAGTTCTCGCCGTCGACATTGATATAGCAACCCTCATCGTTCGGCGTTTCAAGGCCCAAGTGATAACGATAAGAACCGGCATAAGGATCACGGTGGCGCACCAGTTTCGATCCCGGCGGTAACTGGGCGAACATCGCTGCCTTGATCGAGCCGATACTCTGTACCAGCTCGGTCGTTCGTGGGCACAACTTCATCGCCGACGGGTGGCTGTCGCCGTACCACTTCAGGTAGAACCGCTTCCAGCCGGTTTTGAAGAACGAGTTGAAACCCACATCGTTGTATTGATCGGAACGTTTGATCTCGCCAGCTTGCAGCAGATTCTGCCCTTCTTCGCGGATCTCCTTCCAATGGGCTTGCAATGGGCTCAGATCAGGAAAGTCTGCCGGATCAAGGTAAGGCTTGTTCGGCTTCTTCGAGAACAGATAGAGGAAGCAATTGATCGGCGCGAGAAACGTCGAGTGATCACTCAGTTGCCGGCCCAGTTTGTGGCGCACGCGGCCACGCAAGTGAACGTATGCAATGGAAATGACATAAATAGCAGCAATGATGAGTTTCACGAAAAATCGTCACACGTCAGAAGTGAACAAACTGCGCGCACCCGGGAGCCTGAACTCTGGCGTCTTATGCAGTGGTCTGAGTACACATGGCACGTCCTTGAGCCCGCGCCGTTCTAGGGCGCTAGGTGAATGGATGGCATTTTAGCCACACTTTGTAACCGATAGTGAGCCTTCATCTGTGAAAAACTGTCCCGCGATTGTGCCAATCGGCGTTCGTGGCGTGTTCGCCCTATCGTTTAAAGAGCCAGACCAGTACAATCGCCGCCAAACTTTACGCGCCCCCCTTGGTTGATGACGGGACCTCCCCGCTTCAGCGCACTTTGACTCGGGCCAAGCGCTCCGGCCGCACCCTCGCAATTCAGAATGCTTCGCAGGAAAAACACTTGATTTCTACAGCTAACATCACGATGCAGTTCGGCGCAAAGCCGCTCTTCGAAAACGTTTCGGTCAAATTTGGCGCGGGCAACCGTTACGGCCTGATCGGCGCCAACGGTTGCGGCAAGTCGACCTTCATGAAAATCCTTGGCGGCGACCTCGACCCGTCCGGTGGTCAGGTCATGCTTGAGCCGAACGTGCGCCTGGGTAAATTGCGCCAGGATCAGTTCGCCTACGAAGAATTCACCGTGATCGACACCGTGATCATGGGTCACGAAGAGCTGTGGAAGGTCAAGGCCGAGCGCGATCGCATCTATTCGCTGCCGGAAATGAGCGAAGAAGACGGCATGGCCGTGGCCGAGCTGGAAACCGAGTTCGCCGAAATGGACGGCTACACCGCCGAATCCCGTGCCGGTGAACTGCTGCTGGGCCTGGGTATCGGCATCGAGCAGCATTTCGGCCCGATGAGCGAAGTCTCGCCAGGCTGGAAACTGCGTGTATTGCTGGCTCAGGCGCTGTTCTCCGATCCGGAAGTGTTGTTGCTCGACGAACCGACCAACCACCTGGACATCAACACCATTCGCTGGCTGGAAAACATCCTCACCCAGCGCAACAGCCTGATGATCATCATCTCTCACGACCGTCACTTCCTGAACAGCGTGTGCACCCACATGGCTGACCTGGATTACGGCGAGCTGCGTCTGTTCCCGGGCAACTACGACGAGTACATGACCGTGGCGACCGAGTCCCGCGAGCAACTGCTGTCGGACAACGCCAAGAAGAAAGCGCAGATTTCCGAACTGCAATCGTTCGTCAGCCGCTTCTCGGCCAACGCCTCGAAAGCCAAGCAGGCCACTTCCCGCGCCAAGGCGATCGACAAGATCCAACTGGCCGAGGTCAAGCCCTCGAGCCGTGTCAGCCCATTCATCCGTTTCGATCAAAACAAAAAGCTGCATCGCCAGGCCGTCATGGTCGAAAAAATGGCCAAAGGCTTCGATGGCAAGCCGTTGTTCAAGGATTTCAGCTTCCAGGTTGAAGCGGGCGAGCGCGTCGCGATCATCGGCCCGAACGGTATCGGCAAGACCACCCTGCTGCGAACCCTGGTCAACGAACTGACCCCGGATGCCGGCAGCATCAAGTGGACCGACGCCGCAGAACTGGGCTACTACGCTCAGGATCACGCGCACGACTTCGAAGACGACGTGACGCTGTTCGACTGGATGGGGCAGTGGACTCAGGGCGAACAAATGATCCGCGGTACTTTGGGCCGCATGCTGTTCTCCAACGACGAGATCCTCAAGTCGGTCAAAGTGATTTCCGGTGGTGAGCAAGGTCGCATGCTGTTTGGCAAGCTGATCCTGCAAAAGCCGAACGTGCTGATCATGGACGAACCGACCAACCACTTGGACATGGAGTCGATCGAGGCGCTGAACCTGGCGCTGGAAAACTACCCGGGCACGCTGATCTTCGTCAGCCACGACCGTGAGTTCGTATCGTCCCTGGCCACTCGCATCATCGAGTTGAGCCCGGACGGCGTGACCGACTTCAGCGGCACCTACGATGATTACCTGCGCAGTCAGGGTGTGGTGTTCTAAGAACAGCTATTCGTTTTGAGCTGCCAGTGAAAAGCCCTGTCCTTTGTGACGGGGCTTTTTGCAATCTGACGTGAGAAATATTGCGCTTCAGATACCTTCGCGAGCATACCCACTCCCACAGTGTGTAGGCTTTCAAAAAAAATGACAAAAATGGCAAATAAATGATCCAGACATAAGCATTAACTAATTGTTTTATTTGAAAAAACAAATGGACGGAATGAGAAAAAACAGGCGAAAGCATGCTCCTGAAGCTCGCTGGAAAAGGGCTTCAGAACTACTGAGAATCTAAAAAATACCTATGCACGCTAAAAAACTGCCCTTAGATACGCACGAACATTTATGTGCACCGCACACTGCGCACTGCACATTCGGTTATCGGCAAGTCCACAGTAATAGCCTGGATAACGCGTACACATAAAAACGACTGCGACAAAAAAATAAAACCAACCACACTAAAAAATTTATTGTCATCGTCAATTTCATTGGAATAATATTCTCACTCTTCCGGCGCGCCGATGATTACCTCCAGCGCGCAGTAGAAGCATCAAGGCTGATCCCCAACACGTAAGTATAAAAATTCGAGCGAAAAAGAAGGCCTAATTCTTGCGCATAACGCGCAAGTGTAATCTAAGAGAAGGAACTCACCTGGAAAGCTGATACATAACACGTAACTACAATCATAACAGTATCGCTTCCACGGAGTGGCACATGCAATTTTAGTATAGTTACGTGTTACGTTTTTCTGGTGGGACTATAGAATGGCTCCAGCTAACGCTCTCTGTATGTAGAGAAGCCGGACCGTTCGTCATTAAAACGAAAAAAACCAGGAATGAGTTTTAGACTCACTACTGTCTTTAAAAGAGGAGGTACCAGAATGTAAAACGCGGCCAACCTTGAGGGGTTAAGACCGCGACGAAACAAATGAAGCAACTACCAGTGTGGTGCTTGTAGTTTCTTCCATTTTTTCGTCGCCTGTCAACCCCCTCTCACAACTTCGATTTCAGCGAGGCCACTCGACGGGAAAGTGTTGCCTGTCGAAAAGCCTCAAGTCCAATGCACTGGTCGAGCGTTGCGTAGACGCTCGCTCGTGAGGGAGTTGCAGATGCCTGTACGAAAAGTCGTAACGCGAAGGTCAAACCATTTCAGGGGATATCACCCGTCACGTAAAAATGGACTTCCTATTGCCTGGGAATCCCAGTTGGAAGCTAGCTTCCTTCGTTTTCTAGAGCTTTCCCCTGAAGTACTGAAATATGAAGTCCAGCCATCACTGGAATTATTCCCCATGGATGGCATGGAAACCAAATACATACCAGATGTATGTGTCAACTTTGTCGATGGGACGACAGGATGGTTTGAAGTTAAACCATCGATGCGCCTCCTCAACCATAAGGTGACGCTGAAAACCAAGGCGATTCAGGCTCACTTCGCAAGTACGGAGCGCACATTTCATATCGCGACAGAGAAATTAATTCTCGCGATGCCAATGGCAGACAACCTTTTAACGCTGATGTACCACCGGCGCGGAGCGGACGTATCAGAAGCGTACAGTGAAAGCTTGAGCTCTAAGTTCAACAGCGCCCCTCCTCAGACACTGGCTGACTTGATGGAACTGTTGGGTGCGCAAGAAGCATGGCGATTATTAGGTTTGGGTTACATAGGTATAGATCTGAGAAATCCTATTTCCGCCTCGACTCCAATTTTCCTGACCGGAGGTCATCGCCATGAAAACCTTTTCGCTTAAACCTTCCCTTGTGATAATCCATGAAGATCGTGCTATGCGCTTTATGGGAAAAAGCATAAACCACAAACTTATCTTCAAGGACGAATACGGAGAACCTATTACCTTCTCTGAGAGAGAATTTTACTATCTCTTTGATGAACGAAAGATCACTATCGATAAAAATCAGCCTCACCTAGGCGAAGTCCCATACGTTCGTAATGTCGCTCCAGATTTGACGTGCTTTCCGAAACATCACTCGGCAGAAGCAGTGCGACGTAAACGCTATCTCGATGCTGCAAGTTTTGAAGGCGAGTTACCTAGCAGAAAAGAACTGAATAAACAGCTTCCGGAGCTTGCCAAGAAGCTTGAAGACCCGAAGGGAGCCCCTTCAGCGATTACGTTTAGACGCTGGTATTACAAAGCGAAGGGCAACAGCATTGTTGCTTTAGTACCTCTGCACGCAAAAAAGGTCGAGCAACAGTATTCACTTCTGAGCTAGAGGACTTGCTCCTAGATGTTCTAAATACAATTTATTTCAAACCCGAATCGATGCCAATTACGCAAGTCTACGAAGAGTTCATTCGTCGCACTCGTGAATACAACAACGATAAATTGCCGTCTGCGCATCTGAAATATATTTCAGAGGCTACCGTTCGACGCTACATCGAGAAACTCGACCCTTACCAGGTCCAAGTCAAAAAAAATGGACGGCATGCGGAAGAAAAAAAATTCTCGAAAGCGGTTGGACAACTTACCGTTAGCAATATTCTTGATCGTTGGGAAATTGACCATACAGCACTCGATGTCATGGCAGTGGATCCAGTCACAGGTCGTATGATTGGACGCCCTTTCCTCACTGTCGTATTGGACCGCTATAGCAGGATGATCATGGGGTTCTGGCTTCACTTTGCAGCACCCAATACAGAAAGTGTTCTGCAAGTGATAGAAAGAGCAATTAGCCCGAAAGCATCTTGGCTCGCGAAATTCCCTAAAGTTATAAATGATTGGCCAGCTCGCGGCCTCCCCTTGCGTATTGTTCCAGATAACGCTGCCGAATTTCACGCTGGCAATCTTGTCATCGCATTTACGGAAATGGGTATCGAAATAATGTTCCCGCGTTCTAGGGGCCCTCAAATGAAGGGTGCTGTCGAACGTTTTTTTAGGACGCTAAATATGGGGCTCATTCATACGCTTCCAGGCACTACCTTTTCAAATGTCAAACATCGCGGGGACTACATTCCTGAAAAGCACGCGTGCCTAACGTTGCAGGCTCTCGAGTCAGCCCTTATTAAATGGATAGTCGACATCTATCACCAAACGCCACACAAAGGACTTGATTCGAAAACTCCCATGGCAGTCTGGAAAGCCATGGAGCCACATCGTGTCATACAGATGCCGGCAGATCTTGACGCCCTGGAGACCGCGTTATCGCACAGGAAACTTTCAACTATTCAAGCTTATGGCATCCAACTGTCCAACAACTTTTATCACTCTGATGAGCTCGCCAGCTTACGAATTAGATTAGGCGAAGAAAAAAAGGTACAGATTAGATATCGGGACGAACTCGGTCACATTTGGGTGCACGATCCTTTTCGCAACGTATTTTTTGAAGTCCCAGCAAAGGACAAGCGACTCGTAGGCATGAGCCGAGACTTATACAAAATTGCGACAAAAATAGCTAAATCCGAAAATGCAAACAGCATAAATCGAGAGGCCATTCAGCGCGCATATCATCAACTCCGTAAAGATATAGAAGAGGAACGTCGCTCCAACAAACTGCGTATTCGACGTGAGGCAGCGAAAACAGAGGCTGCTTTGAATAAAAACACTAGTAGCCAACCCACAGCAGCATCACCGAACTCGTATGAGTTTCCTTTTGTGGAAAATGATAGCGACGAAACACCGTCGATGTTCCCCGTTCAATCATTTTCACCAATGGAGGTGTGACATGAACCTGACGCCAGCCACCGAAAAGACACCCAGGTTAAGCAACCATTTCATTACCACCCCTCAGATCGAGCGAACTTCGGCCCGAGTATATGAAGTTATCGATGATACAAGAGCCTGTGGAAAGGCGAAAGGACTTGTCATTTGCGGACCCAGCGGCGCTGGTAAAAGCACCATGATCAAAAAGATCATAAAGGATCGTCGCATTGAAATCGCTGACGGTCATGAGTTTAAGACCATTTACATGGACATACCCTCGAAGCCCACCACAAAATCGATGGGGGAAGCATTTCTTGAGGCTCTACAAGATCCTTTTGCGAGGAAGCATGGCCACTCGGCGGAGTTTAAATTACTTCGAATTGTTGGCTTAATCAAGTCACTCGGTACTGAGCTAATAATTTTCGACGAAGTTCAGCACATCGTTGATGTATCGCCGAAACACTGAAGAAACAAGCAAATGGGTCAAGTATTTAATGAACCACACCGGTGTTGCTGTGATCCTTATTGGCATGCGAGAAACTCAAGAAATCTTGAATAATGACCAACAATTGCGCAGGCGTTTTTCCGCCACCATTGATTTTGACAGATTTAAAATCAGCACCCCATCTTCGAACAACTTCTCCTCGCTACTTAAAACCCTGGAGACCATTATCAAAGTTAAGTCCGTCAGCCTCACCACCAGCGAAATGCTGCAGAGATTCTACTACGCCTCTTACGGCCTCATAGACTATCTGATAAAAATACTTGATCGCGCAGCATTTCTTGTTATGAAAAACAAGCTAGAGGGCATTACCCTAGAGGTGCTTTGCCAGGCATTTGTCGACGAAGTTTGGAGTAACGCAAAGGACAACCGCAATCCTTTCTCCTCTCAGTTTAACTTCCGTTCCCTTATCGGGCACAACGAACCTTTCTATAAAGTTGACAACGATCAACAATAAGGAGGAGCGCCACCATGCTTTATAAAAGTGATGAGCACATCGACCAACAATTAATCGTATTGAGAGAAATAAATGAGGCCCGCGAGCTTGCTGCGATGCACAGAATGCACGCCGCAAATGAAGTGCCTGCGCCACCTACCATCAATTTATTGATCAAGACCAAGCTTTTTCCTTGGGAAAGCCTTGAAAGCCTACTCTTTCGAGTCTCTACGTTGAACCACCTTTCAGGCATTTCCATTCTGCAGCGTGCACTCATGCTTCCGGAGAATGGGGTGATGTCGATTCGGCGACACCTGCAGTTAGGCGTAGCGCTAGGCCAGGACCTTATAGCTCTATCCCCAACAATTCCAACCCTGATGAGCAAATCGACGATTAGGTTGCAGGGGCATCTGCTGCCGATCAAGCACCTCGCACTCAGTTCGTCCCGCGTGTGCCCTCATTGCGTGGAGGAACTTGGATACGGAAAGTCATACTGGTCGTTAGCCCCGTTTTCCGTCTGCGAGATGCATAAATGTATGCTGATCGACAGTTGCTCTGCATGTGAAAAGCCGTTATCAGCAACACGCCCCGCTTACGATCGTTGCTCGTGTGGCGCACGTTACTCAAAAATGACCTCAACTGACTGCTCTGAACAGATACAAGAAATGAGCAGCATCATTGCAGCCAAATTTACCAGGCAACCTATTGCTGATGGCAGTCGCTTTTATCCGGATGAAATTCTTTCGATGGAGTTGCTGGACGTGTTGGAGTTGTTAGCGTTTCTAGCTGCCCTGTCAGAAGACCCAAGTACGACGTACCTGGACTTAAACCGTAAAGTCGTGAGCCTAAAACTTTGCCATCGGCGCTGTAAAAAGGCGACCAGCGCACTATTGGACTGGCCGAATGGTTTCCACAGGTTACTAGCCTCTACTCGACGTTTTAGGTCATACAACGAGACGGCCGCCACTGTATACAACAGCATTTCTCACGTCATTGGCGCGATCCCTGCGGGGACGCAACGAAAGTGGTGCCGCTTTATTCTGTCCGGCGTTGAGAGCTTTTTGAGTAAGCGCGAATCGTGGAGCCATTCTTCTTAGAGGAGATCGTACCGATGTTCGGCCTAACAGTTGACCTGAGTGTTATTCCTGGCGAAAGCCTGACGAATTTCCTGCAACGAGTAGCTGCTGCCAACTTTTTAAAGTTAACAGATCTAGTGGCACACCTTAGGGATTCTACACAGCCGAACATTTTTCCGGACTCACTGCTCCCAACAACGTGGAGATCAGCCTATGCGCACCTGACATCTCAAACCACTAACAAAACGTGGTCTTGTCTAAAGCCAAAAATTTGCACCTCCTGTTTTTCGGAGCATCAACAAATCAAGGAGCCCTGGTGGACAAGCCCCATGAAAGACAGGACACCCTTTCCCCCTTACGATAAGGGATAGGCAAACGGTTATGTTTATGACTAATAGCAACGACAAGAGTG